>NZ_JBEPCJ010000058.1:0-69658 GCF_040299565.1 Spirillospora sp. NPDC000708 | reverse complement strand
AGCCGCAGGACGGCGCCGCGGCGGCGCCCGGCGCCGTCGTCTACGGGCGCGGCGAGCAGCGGCCGTTCGAGCTGGACCTCGTCGTGGTGACGGACGCGGCGGCGCTCGACGTCGAGCTGTGCGCGGTGCTGGTCGAGGCGTGCCCGGACGGCGCCCACCTCGTGCTGTGCGCGGAGCCGGGCTCGCCGCCGCCCGCCGGTCCCGGCCGCCCGCTGGACGACCTGGAGGCGTCCGAGACCGTCCCGGTCGTCGTGCTGGACGCCGCGCCGCCCGCCGATCCCGTCGCGACGCTCACCGAGGCGGTGCGCGGCGGCGAGCTGGCGGCCGTGGACGCGCCCGGCCGCGAGGTGGTGATCGTGCCCGCCGGCGACCCGGCCGAGGCCGTGCACCGGGCCGTCCAGCTCGTCACCGACTCGATCCCCCGGGCGCTCGGCATCCCGGTGGAGGACGTCCAGGTCGTCGCGGCCGCCGCGGGCGGCGAGGCGGGCACCGCCGCGCTGAACGCGGCGCTGAAGGCGCGGCTGAACCCCGGTCCCGGCGCGTTCGGCGGGATGGACCCCGGCGACCGGGTGGTCGTCGCGGCGCCGCTCGCGCAGGCCGCCGTCGGCGAGACGGGCGTGGTGACCGGAGGCGGGCCGCACGGGCTGGACGTGGAGTTCCCCGGCGGCGCGGTGACGGTGGCGCCCGCGGACGCGGCGCGGTTGCGGCACGGGTGGGCGGTGCCGGTCGCGCAAGCGCGCGGGACGCGCCGTCCGGCGGTCGTCGCGGTGCTGGTCCCGGACGGGCTGTCGCGGCCGCTGGTGGCCACCGCGTTCGGGCTCGCGCGCCGCCACCTGTCGGTGGTGCAGGCGGCCGGACCGGCTCTGGCCAGGGCCGTCAAGGAGGCCGGGGCGCGCGAGCGGCGGACGCGCCTGGCGCGGCTGGTGATGCGGTAAAGAAACCGCCGTGTCGCGGTTTACGGTTGGGCGCGCATGGGGCACGATCTGACCAATTGGCGCGCGTTTTTGACCGTGACCTCTGTGTCCTTCTTTCGTTGGACCAGATGTCAACAACAGCATCACCGGTAGGCGGAGGAGCGACATGCCCCAGCGGCTCAGGCGGCTCGGTACGGCTTCGGCCGCGGTCTCGGCGGGCGCCCTGGTCCTGGTACTGGCCGCGCCCGCGAGCGAGGCGGCGGCGGACACCTGCAAGAAGGGCACCGACCCGGCCAGCACCATCGAGAACTGGAAGTGCAACCTCGGCAACCTGCGCAAGGCGCTGACCCCGACGCCCACGCCGACGCCCACGCCGAAGCCGACGCCCACCGAGCAGACGAAGAAGCCCGCCGTCCCGAAGGCGCCGAAGAAGACCAAGGCGCCCGCGCGGTCCGGCGGGACCGGCTCCGCGCCGTCGGGCGGCGGAGGCGCGGCGGGGGGCGGGCCCGCCCCCATGACCGGCGGCGAGGGCCTCAAGCCCTACGACGACAAGGCGCCCCTGCCCGCCGCCGGGCTGCCGGGCGTCCTGCCCACCCCGGAGATCGCGGCCGACCCGAACGCCTACCGCGCCGCCCCGGGCTCCGCGACCATGCCGCAGACGCGCCTCATCTCGCCCGTCGCGTCCACCGAGCACGAGAGCGACCAGATGCTGTGGGTCGCCGCCGCCGCGGGCGTGGCGGGCGCCGTGGCCGCCCTCAACATCAGCGTCGCGGGCCGCTCCCTCCGCCGGTCCGCCGCGGCCCGCCGCAGCTGACCGCGGGCACCCGGCCGCCTCGGCGGGACGCATCAGGCACGGGACGCCGGCACCGGCCGACTAACGGCGAAGGCCCCTCCCCGAAACGGGAAGGGGCCTTCGGCTCGTCAGACGGGCTTACACGTCCGGCGCGCCGATGGAGTGCAGGCCGCCGTCGACGTGGACGATCTCGCCGCTCGTGGCGGGGAACCAGTCCGACAGCAGCGCGACGCAGGCCCGCGCGGTCGGCTCGCTGTCCTTGATGTCCCAGCCGAGCGGCGCCGCCTTCGGCCACAGCTCCGTCATCCCCTCGAAGCCGGGGATGCTCTTGGCCGCCATCGTGGCCAGCGGGCCCGCCGCGACGAGGTTGACGCGGATGCCCTGCGGGCCGAGGTACTTCGCCAGGTAGCGGGCGCACGACTCCAGGCCGGCCTTCGCCACGCCCATCCAGTCGTACACCGGCCACGACTTGGTGGCGTCGAAGTCGAGGCCGACGACCGAGCCGCCGTCCTTCATCAGCGGCAGGCACGCCATCGTCAGCGACTTCAGCGAGTACGTGGACGCGTGCACCGCGGTCGCCACGTCCTCCCAGGGCGTCTCCAGGAAGTTGCCGCCGAGCGCGGTCTGCGGCGCGAAGCCGATCGCGTGCATGACGCCGTCGAGGTGGTCGAACCCGTGCGCGCGCAGGTTGCCCTCGAGGGCGTCCAGCTGCTCGGTGTTCATCACGTCGAGCTCGATGACCGGCGGCGGGTTCTCCGGGCCGGACGGCAGCCGCTTCGCGGTCCGCGCGGTGAGGGTCGGACGCGGGTAGGCGGTCAGCACCACCTCGGCGCCCTGCTCCTGCGCGACCCGCGCGACGTGGAAGCCGATCGAGGCGTCGGTGAGGACGCCGGTGACCAGGATGCGCTTGCCTTCGAGGATTCCCATGACCTCAGTGCCCCATTCCCAGGCCGCCGTCCACCGGGATCACGGCCCCGGTGATGTAGGCGGCGTCCTCGCTCGCCACGAACCGCACCGCCTTGGCGACCTCCTCCGGCCGCGCGATCCGGCCCAGCGGGATCGCCGCGGTGATCCCCTTCTGCTGGTCCTCGGTCAGCACCGCGGTCATGTCGGTGTCGACGAACCCGGGCGCGACCACGTTCACCGTGATGTTGCGCGAGCCGAGCTCGCGCGCCAGCGACCGCGCGAACCCCACCAGGCCCGCCTTGGACGCGGCGTAGTTCGCCTGCCCCGGCGAGCCGAGCAGCCCGACGACCGACGACACCAGCACGATGCGGCCCGTGCGCGCCCGCATCATGCCCTTCACGCCGCGCTTGGCGACCCGGAACGCGCCGGTCAGGTTCGTGTCGAGCACCGAGGTGAACGACTCCTCGCTCATCACCGCCAGCAGCGTGTCCTTGGTGATGCCGGCGTTGGCGACGAGCACCTCGACCTTGCCCTGCTCCGCCTCGACCTTCGCGAAGGCCGCGTCGACGTCCTCGGCGCTGGTCACGTCGCACCGCACGCCGAACAGCCCCTCCGGGGGCTCGCCCGACCGGTAGGTGACGGCGACGGCGTCGCCCGCCGCGGCCAGCTCGCGGGCGATGGCCAGGCCGATGCCCCGGTTCCCCCCGGTCACGAGGACAGAGCGACTCATCACGACCCTCTCGTAGGCTGTCTCATTGGTCCGTCCTCCGGTGCGCGGCTCTCGGTGCGCGCTGGACCGCCCGCGGCGGGGCGGTCGCTTCCGGAGTCGCCGTCCTGCGACGACATCGCACGACCCTAGCGGCCCCCGCAGGGGAACAGGATGTGCCTTACCGACAAGATCCGCACCCCCGCTTTGTTCGCCCGGCCGCGCAGGTGAGGCGGGAGGGTCCCCGGGGGTAGGTTGCGAAAGGTGCATGACATCGATCCCGCCTTCACCGCGCTGCCGCTGCGCGCGCTGGCCGACGCGGCCCTCGCCCGGGCCCGGGAACTCGGCGCCGAGCACGCCGACTTCCGCCTCGAACGCATCCGCAGCCAGACCCTCCGGCTGCACGACGCCGCCCTGGAGACCGCGCTCGACGCCGACGACGTGGGCCTGTCGGTCCGCGTCGTCAAGGACGGCACCTGGGGCTTCGCCGCCGGCATCGACCTGACCGC
This sequence comes from Spirillospora sp. NPDC000708, assembly GCF_040299565.1. NCBI lineage: Bacteria > Bacillati > Actinomycetota > Actinomycetes > Streptosporangiales > Thermomonosporaceae > Spirillospora > Spirillospora sp. NPDC000708. Next base: position 65,830 of record NZ_JBEPCJ010000058.1, on the reverse strand, counting down.
GGCCGGCGCCGCCCGGGTCGCCGAGCAGGCCGTCGAGGTCGCGGCCGTCGCCCGCGCCGTCAACCGCGAGCCCATCGAGCTGGCGCCCGAACCCGCGCACGGCGAGCGCACCTGGGTGTCCTCCTACGAGACCGACCCGTTCGACGTGCCGACCGCCGAGAAGGTCGCGCTGCTGGCGGACTGGAGCCGCGGCCTGCTCGCCGACGACCGCGTCGACCACGTCGACGCGACCCTGCTGCAGGTCAAGGAGAACAAGTTCTTCGCCGACCTCGCCGGCACCGTCACCACCCAGCAGCGCGTCCGGCTGCACCCGGTCGTGAACGCCGTCGGCATCGCCGACGGCGTCTTCGACACGATGCGGACCCTCGCGCCGCCCGCCGGGTACGGGTGGGAGTGGCTGACCGGCGCCCACTGGGACTGGGACGGGGAACTCGCCCGCATCCCCGAGCTGCTCGCCGAGAAGCTCGCCGCGCCCAGCGTCGAGGCCGGCGCCTACGACATCGTCGTCGACCCGTCCAACCTGTGGCTGACCATCCACGAGTCGATCGGGCACGCCACCGAGCTGGACCGCGCGCTCGGCTACGAGGCCGCCTACGCCGGCACCTCGTTCGCCACTCCCGACAAGCTCGGCGGCCTGCAGTACGGCTCCAAGGTCATGAACATCACCGGCGACCGCACGACCGAGCACGGGCTGGCCACCATCGGCTACGACGACGAGGGCGTCGAGACCCAGTCGTTCGACATCGTGTCCGGCGGCCTGTTCACCGGCTACCAGACCGACCGGCGCATCGCCCGCCTCACCGGCGCGGAGCGCTCCAACGGCTGCGCGTTCGCCGACGCGGCGTCCAGCATGCCGATCCAGCGGATGGCGAACGTGTCGCTCGCCCCGGCCCCCGGCGGGCCGTCCACCGACGAGCTGATCTCCGGCGTCGAGCGCGGCATCTACATCGTCGGCGACAAGAGCTGGTCGATCGACATGCAGCGGTACAACTTCCAGTTCACCGGGCAGCGGTTCTACCGGATCGAGAACGGACGGCTCGCCGGCCAGCTCCGCGACGTCGCCTACCAGGCCACCACCACCGACTTCTGGAACTCGATGGAGGCCGTCGGCGGCCCGCAGACCTACGTGCTCGGCGGCGCGTTCAACTGCGGCAAGGGCCAGCCGGGGCAGGTCGCGCCGGTCAGCCACGGCTGCCCGTCCGCGCTGTTCCGCGGCGTCAACATCCTCAACACCCTGCAGGAGGCCGGCCAGTGAGCACGATCAGGCCGCAGGAGGCCGTGGAGCGGGCGCTCGCCCTGTCCCGCGCCGACGACTGCATCGCCATCGCCGAGGAGTCCACCACCGCGAACCTGCGCTGGGCGGGCAACACCCTCACCACCAACGGCGTCACCCGCTCCACCCGGCTCACCGTGATCGCGCTGCGCCGCACCGGCGACGGCGTCGCCGCCGGCGTCGTCTCGCGGTCCGCCGTCGGCGCCGACGGCGTCGAGGACCTGGTCCGCGCCGCCGAGGCCGACGCCGCCGGGAACGAGGCCGCCGAGGACGCCGCGCCGCTCGTCGCCGACGGGCCCGCCGCCACCGGCTGGGACGACCCGCCCGCCGAGACCGGCATCGGCGTCTTCGAAGGCGTCGCGCCCGCGCTCGGCGAGGCGTTCGCCGCCGCCGAGTCCGCCGGGAACCGGCTGTACGGGTTCGCCAACCACGTCCAGACCTCCACGTTCCTCGGCAGCTCCGCCGGGCTGCGGCTGCGCCACGACCAGCCGACCGGGCTGCTCGAACTGAACGCCAAGGGCGCGGGCGGCTCCGCCTGGGCCGGGGTCGGCACCCGCGACTTCGCCGACGTCGACGTCCCCGACCTCGCCGCCGGCCTCGCCCGCCGGCTGGAATGGGGCTCCCGGCGCGTCGACCTGCCCGCCGGACGCTACGAGACGATCCTGCCGCCGTCCGCGGTCGCCGACCTGATGATCTACCTGTACTGGTCGGCCGGCGCCCAGGACGCCGCCGACGGCCGCACCGTGTTCAGCGCCCCCGGCGGCGGCACCCGCGTCGGCGAGAAGCTCGCCAGCCTGCCCGTCACCCTGTCCAGCGACCCCGCCGCGCCCGGCCTGGAATGCGCGCCGTTCGTCGTCGCGCACGCCTCCAGCCGCGAGGCGTCCGTGTTCGACAACGGCCTCGCCCTCGGCGCCACCGACTGGATCGCCGACGGCACGCTCACCTCGCTCGCGCAGACCCGGCACTCCGCCGAACGCACCGGCCTGCCGCTCACCCCGTCGATCGACAACCTGTCGATGGCCGGCCCCGGCGGCGGCGCGTCCCTGGAGGAGATGATCGCCCGCACCGAGCGGGGGCTGCTGCTGACCTGCCTGTGGTACATCCGCGAAGTGGACCCGCAGAGCCTCCTGCTGACCGGCCTCACCCGCGACGGCGTCTACCTCGTCGAGAACGGCGAGGTCGTCGGGGCCGTGAACAACTTCCGGTTCAACGAGAGCCCCGTCGACCTGCTGGCACGCCTCGCCGAAGTCGGCGGGACCGTCCCGACCCTGCCCCGCGAATGGTCGGACTACTTCACGCGCGCCGCGATGCCGGCGCTACGGGTCGCCGACTTCAACATGTCGACGGTCTCCCAGGCGAGTTAGGTGTGTGGGGGTGCCCCCCGGCGGGGGCGCCCCCACACACCCGAAGCCGCCGTGCGGCGGCTTTGCCGGTTCGCGGGGGGATCAGGTGTCTTCCAGGCGGAAGCCGACCTTGAGGGTGACCTGGTAGTGGGCCACGTCACCGTCCTCGATCTGGCCGCGCACCTCCTTGACCTCGAACCAGTCGAGGTGGCGCAGGGTCTGCGAGGCGCGCCTGATGCCGTTGCGGACGGCGGTCTCCACGGACTCCGGCGAGGTGCCCACGATCTCCGTGACGCGGTACGTACGGTCCGTCATGTCATGTCTCCCATGTCTTGACCGTCCTGCTGTCGCCTATCGGACTCCATGGGCTTACCGTGGAATGGTGAAGGTCAATCACCATCGGGGACCGGAGGTCTACACGGTCACCGACGCTCCCCGTCCCATGTCCGAGGACATCGGCCACCGGCAGCGGCGCTACCTGTGGTCGATGGGGGTCCGGACGGTCTGCTTCGTCGGGGCGGTCGTCAGCGTGGTGGCCGGGGCTCCGGTGTGGCTGGCGGCGCTCCTGGTGGTCGGTGCGCTGTTCCTGCCGTACGTCGCGGTGATCTTCGCGAACGGCGGCCGCGAGCCGACGCCGTCCGCCCACTTCGACGACCGCGAGGACCCCGAACAGAAGCGGGTTTCCGGACAGCGACCGGAAATTCGGTCGTGACATTCTCTTGACTAACCGCGGGGGGTTTCGGTGTACGATTTGTACCGGCGCTCTGGTCCCCCGTCGGAGCGCCCGTGCCGGTGTTCCGGGCCCCCGTCGGAACACCGATGATGCGGCGCCGGGTGGGTTGCCCCCGTATCCACCCGGCGCCGCTTTTCATGTCTCATGGCCGTCGCGCCACCGCCCCGATGCCCCGGCTTGACCCGGGCCGGCGGCCCCAGCACATCTCCGCGAAAGCGCAAGTCCTCGCGCTGGCCTGCTCCGGCCACGAGCCGTAACCCGGCCGGTCCGAACTTTTTCCCTTCTGATCCGTGCGGATCGTCCGGCGGCCGATCCGAACCGGGTTGCGGTGCGTACTGCACCGTGGGTGAACGCCATCCCCGCGCCAGAGGGGAGGTCCCGTGGACCCGGGTTTTCTGCTGGACGGCCGGTACCGCTTGGAGCGGCGCCTCGCCCGCCACGGCCGGACGCAGGTGTGGTGCGGGCGCGATGTTCTGCTGGAGCGGCGCGTCGCCGTCACGGTCCTCGCGGTGACGTCCTCGGAGGGGTCGCTGCGTGAGCGGATCAGGGACGCGACGCGGGCCGCCGCGTCCCCGGCCCACCTTTGCGCGGTCACCACCTACGACTACGGCGAGGCCGAGGCGGCGGACGGCGGCGCGCTGATGTACGTCGTGGCGGAGTTCCTGAGCGGCGAGACCCTCGCCGCCCGCCTGGCGCAGGGCCTTCCGGCGGCCCAGGAGGCCGTGGACGTCTGCGCGCGGGTCGCGGGGGCACTGGCCGCCGCCCACGCCTGCGGGGCGGTGCACGGGGCCCTGACGTCCTCCCAGGTGTTCCTCACCGCGGACGGGGTCAGGCTGCTCGGCCTCGGCCCGGCGGGCGTGCTCGTCCGGGCCGGTGAAGGCGCGCCCGAGGCGGGCGACGGCGCGGACGACGATGTGAGGGCGCTCGGCCGGATCATCGCCGAGTGCCTGACGGGCGACCCGGAAGGCGCCGCGACCGGCCTGCCGGACGGTGTCGCCGGGCTCGTGGCGCGCTGCCGGGACCTGGACGCCGGAGCGGGCCGTCCTTCGGCGGCCGACGCGGCGCGCGTCCTCGCGGCGCAGGCGGAGAGCGCCGAGGCGCCCGCGGCGGTCCGGACCCGCGTTCTCTCCGCCGAAGCCGGGCGGCGGGGGCGGCCGCGGGGCCGCCGTGCGGCGGTCGTCGGCGGCGCCTGCGCGGCGGTGCTGGCGCTGGCCCTCCTGCCGCTGCTGATGATCCTCTCGTCGCTGCGGGACGCCCCCGCGGACGTGGCGGTACCGCTGCCGAGCCGGCCGGCCTCCCGGCCGCCCCTCGGGTCGATGGAGGACCCGGCGAGCCGTCCGCCGGCCATCCGGACGCCCGGCGCGGCGGCCTCCCCGGCCGTCCCCGAGCGGACGGTCCGCGCGGCGGCGGTGAGCGCGCTCGGGCGGATGCGGCGCTCGATCGACGTCGGCATGGCGACGGGCGAGGTCCGGCCGCGGTTCGGCACCGAGCTGGCGACCCTGGTCACCACGCTGCTGGACGAGGTGGACGGCGGCGCGCCCGTCGACCTCGGGCGGCGGATCGCGGGGCTGCGCTCGGCGCTGGCCGGGCGGGCCCCCGGCGACGTGGCGCCCGCCCGCGCGGCCGGGCTCGGCGCGCTGCTCGCCGAGGTCCCCGTGCCGTCGTGAGGCCGCCGCGGGCCGTTCCCGGCGCCTCCTCCTCCCGCATCCAGTCCGGTACCGGCGAAACCCTTGACGGGGCCGCCCGGCGAGACGAACATCACACCCGACCGACTGAGACACATCGTCCATCTGTCTCATGCTCCGCGAGGAGGCGAGTCATGACACGGCGCGCCGCGGCCCGGTGCACCCGCCCGGGGAACGGAGGTCCGCGATGAGCGGCCACGACGACGACGTGCCCGACTGGGCGCCGCGCAGCCTGTCCGACTCGGGCGACTACCGGGTGCCCCGCGACTTCCTCGGCGCCTCCGACCCGGGCGGCGTGCCCGCGGCGCGGCGGCCCGCGGGCGACCGGCGGCGCCCGCCCGCCGCGGCGTCACCGGACCCGGCGTCCATGCCGTCCCCTCCCCCGCCGCCGAAGGCGTCCCGGCCCGCGCACGCGGCGGTGAAAGGCCGCGGGCACGGCGGACACGGCGGGACGGGCCGGCATGGCGGGCACGGTGCGGCGCGCCCCCCGCGGCGCCGCTCGGGCATCCTGCTCGGCCCGCTCGCGGCGGCCGTGGGGCTGGTCGTGCTGTCGGGGTTCGGGGTGTACGCGTTCGCCTCGTCCCGCGCCGGCTGCTCCGGCGGCGATGCGATGACGCTCTCGGTCGCGGCGGCGCCCGACGTCGAGCCCGCCGTGGTGAAGGCGGCCGGCCGGTTCAACGACGCCCGGCACGAGATCGGCGGCCGGTGCGCGCGGGTGCGGGTGCGGGCCGCGGACCCGGCGGCGGTCGCGACCCTGCTGTCCGGCAAGGGCTCGGCCGGGGTCACCGAGAGGCCGGACGTGTGGATCCCCGACTCGTCGCTGTGGATCGGGCTCGTGCAGGGGTCCGGACGGGCCGCGCAGCCGGTGCCGTTCACCGCGCTCGGCGGGATCGCGTCCAGCCCGATCGTGGTGGCGATGCCGAAGGCGCTCGCCGCGCAGCTGAGGGCCGCGGGCGTGCCGGCCCGGCCGTCCTGGCGCGACCTGCTGGAGGCGGCCGGGACGGCGGACGACTCCGGCGGGACGCCGGGCAAGGGGGCGGGCGGCGGCGCGATCCCCCCGCACCTGCTGCGGCTCCAGGTGCCCGACCCCGACCGCAGCGCGACCGGCATGGGCACGCTGATGCTGGCCGGGACGCTGATGGGCGGGTCGCCGGACGGCCAGGCGGTGTTCACCGGCGTGGTCCGGACGATCCGGGAGGGCATCGCCGCGTCGGTGAACGCCGAGTTCACCGCGTTCCGCGGCGGCGCGGAGCAGCCCTACCCCGTGGCCCTCGCCCCCGAGAGCGCCGTGTACGCCTACAACGCCGCGCACGCGGCCGAGCCGGCGGTGGCGGTGTACCCGTCGGAGGGCTCGGTGGTCCTCGACTACCCGGCCACCGTCCTCACCAAGGACACGGCGAAGGTGCTCGCGGGGCGGCTGCTCCAGAAGGCGCTCACCTCCAAGGCCGCGCGCGCCGACGTGCAGAAGCTCGGCCTCCGCACGCCGGACGGCGCCGCCCCGGCGTCGTTCACCGCGCGGACGGGGCTGGACCCGCAGGCGCCGCGCGCGCTGGCCGCGCCGTCCGCCTCGACCGTCGCGCAGACGATGCAGGCGTGGGCGCAGCTGTCGCTCAGCATCCGGATGCTCAGCATCATGGACATCTCCGGTTCGATGGCCGAGCCGGTCGCGCCGGGGGTGTCGCGGCTGCAGTCGACGATCCGCACCGCGCAGGGCGGGCTGTCGCTGCTGCCCGACGACAGCGAGCTCGGCCAGTGGGAGTTCTCCACGGACCTGCCGGGCGGGCGGGACTGGCGCGAGCTGGTCGGCGTCGGCCCGCTCGGCGAGCGGCTAGGGTCGTCCACCCGCCGGCAGCGCGTGCTGAGCGCGTTCGCGCAGATGCGGGTGAAGAAGCACGGCGACACCGGCCTGTACGACACGGTCCTGGCGGCGTTCGACTACATGACGCGGACCTACAAGCCGGAGTTCGTGAACTCGATCCTGCTGTGGACCGACGGCCGCGACGAGGACCCGGACGGGCCGACGCTGGACGAGACGCTCGCCGAGCTGCGCCGCGCCTACGACCCGGAGCGGCCCGTGCAGATCAACATGCTCGGGTACGGGCCGGACGTCGACGTCCGCGACCTGCGGCGGGTGGCGCACGCGACGCGCGGCGAGGTGTACGTGGCCGAGACGCCGGAGCAGATCCAGCGGATCTTCCTCAAGGCCGTGTCGCGGCGCGTCTGCGAGCCCACCTGCTGAGCCGGCCCGCTCCCCGGAGGCGCCGAACGGAACGCTAGATTCCGCAATCTGCCCTGCCCACGATCATGGGGCATGCTCGCGCTTGCGCGGTGTTTGCTGCTAGAACGGGATTCGAGCTAAGTTAGCGTTCTGTTAGTTACGCAGCGAAAGGGGCCGAGCGTGCGCCGCACCCTGTTCAACGAGGACCACGAGGCGTTCCGGGAGACGATCCGGGACTTCATCCAGGCCGAGGTCGCTCCCGTCTACGAGGAGTGGGAGCAGGCCGGGCACCCGCCCCGCGACTTCTACAACAAGCTCGGCGAGCTGGGCGTGTTCGGCATCCAGGTGCCGGAGGAGTACGGCGGCGCGGGCGAGACCAGCTTCAAGTACCAGGCCGTGATCTCCGAGGAGTGCGCCCGCGCCGGGGTGAGCTTCGGCGGCTACGGCGTGCACGTCAACCTCGTCCTGCCGTACCTGCTGAAGTACGCCTCCGAGGAGCAGAAGAAGCGCTGGCTGCCGCCGTTCATCAGCGGCGACATGATGACAGCCATCGCGATGACCGAGCCGGGCACCGGATCCGACCTCGCCGGCATGCAGACCACCGCCAAGCGCGACGGCGACCACTACATCCTGAACGGCGCCAAGACCTTCATCACCGGCGGCGTCCTCGCCGACCGGGTGCTGGTGGTGGCGCGCACGTCGCCCGCGACGCCGGAGAACCGCCGCGCCGGCCTGTCGATTCTGGTGGTGGACACCAAGAGCGAGGGCTACTCGGTCGGCCGCAAGCTGGAGAAGATCGGGCTGCGCAGCTCCGACACCGCCGAGCTGTCGTTCGTCGACGTGAAGGTGCCCGTCGAGGACCTGCTCGGCGAGGAGGGCGCGGGCTTCGGCTACCTGACCCACAACCTGGCCGAGGAGCGGCTCGGCATCGCCACCAGCTCCTACGCCTCCGCGGCCGCCGCCGTCGAGTTCGCCCGCAAGTACGTCCAGGAGCGCACGGTCTTCGGCAAGACCGTCTCCTCGTTCCAGAACACCAAGTTCGTCCTCGCCGAGTGCGCCACCGAGGTGGAGGCGGCCCGGTCGCTGGTGGACCGGTGCATCGAGGCCCTCGACGCCGGCGAGCTGACCCCGGCCGACGCCGCGGTCGCCAAGCTGTTCTGCACCGAGGTGCAGCAGCGCGTCGTGGACAAGTGCCTGCAGCTGCACGGCGGCTACGGCTACATCCTGGAGTACCCGATCGCGCGCCTGTACGCCGACGCCCGGGTCACCCGGATCTACGGCGGCACCAGCGAGGTGCTGAAGACCATCATCGCCAAGGACATCCAGGTCTGACACGTCCGGCTTCGACGGAGGGCAGGGAGAACGACATGACCGACACCAGGGTCGCCATCGTCACGGGGTCGGCGCGCGGCATCGGCGCGGCCACCGCGGTCCGGCTCGCCCGCGAGGGCTTCGCCGTCGCGGTCTGCGACCTCGACGAGGCCGCCTGCGCGGGCACCGTGGAGACCATCGAGAAGGCGGGCGGGAGGGCCCTCGCCGTCGGCGTGAACGTCGCCGACTCCGCGCAGGTCGCCGCCGCCGTCGCGCGGATCGCCGCCGAGCTCGGCCCGCCCGTGGTGCTGGTGAACAACGCCGGCATCACCCGCGACAACCTGCTGTTCAAGATGTCCGACGACGACTGGGACTCGGTCATGTCGGTGCACCTGCGCGGCTCGTTCCTGATGAGCCGCGCCGCGCAGGAGCACATGACCAAGGCGGGCTGGGGCCGGATCGTCAACCTGTCGTCGACGTCGGCGCTCGGCAACCGCGGGCAGGTGAACTACTCGGCGGCCAAGGCGGGCCTGCAGGGCTTCACCAAGACCCTGGCGATCGAGCTGGGCAAGTTCGGCGTGACCGCGAACGCGATCGCGCCCGGCTTCATCGAGACGGAGATGACCGCGGCGACCGCCGAGCGGGTCGGCGTCGGCTTCGAGGACTTCAAGAACGCCGCCGCCAAGGAGATCCCCGTCCGCCGCGTGGGCCGTCCCGAGGACATCGCGGGCGTCGTGGCGTTCCTGGTGAGCGAGGACGCCTCGTTCGTGTCCGGCCAGGTGATCTACGTGGCGGGCGGCCCCAAGGCGTGACCCGCCCAGCGTTCGGGAGGCCGCGGTGACCGGCCCGCGGGCGGGGCGCCGGGACGAGCGGACCCGCGACCGGGAGGCGACCGAGGAGTCGCTGCGGGCGGCGGCGATCGCGCTGCTGCGCCGCGGCGGCGTCCTCGCGGGCCTCAACCTGCGGCAGGTCGCCGACGAGGCCGGCGTCAACCGCGGGCTGGTCTACCAGTACTTCGGGTCGCGGCGGGCGCTGCTGCGCTCGGCGCTGTTCCACCGGTCCCGGCCCAACGCCGAGGACGCGGCGGGCGCCGCCGGGCTGCCGCTGCGCAAGCGGCTGTCGCGGCTGTTCTGGACGAGCCTGCGCCACCCGGAGCCGGTGCTGCTGGCGACGCTGCTGGTGCTCGACGGCGACGACCGGCCCCGGGTGCTGCTCAACCGCGGCGAGGGCCGCAAGGACCTCGCCGCGGAGGCCGCCCGGGGCGAGCTGCCGATCGACGACGTGGAGGCCGTGCAGGCGGCGATCGCGTCCACGATCTACGGGTACACGCTGCTGCGCGAGCACCTGGCGCGGGAGATCGACGTCCCGGCAGAGGAGCTGGACGGGCGGATGGCGCGCTGCGTGGAGGCGATGTTCACCCGGCGCCCGCCCGGCGGCGAGGAGCCCTCCCCGTAGGTCCGGTCTGTGGGTCCGGTCTGTGGGGCCGGTCAGTAGGTCCGGGCCGCTGCGAGCCGCTCCCGCAGCTCGGCGGGCGCCCGCACCAGCGACGGGCCGTACCAGGTGAGGTGCCGCCCGCCGACCAAGGCGACCTCGATGCCGGGGAACGACTCGGGGCCGTCGTCCTCGGTGAAGCGGTACGGCTCGTCCGGCAGGACGACCAGGTCGGCGCCGGACGCGTTCAGCTCGTCCAGCGGGATCTTCGGGTACCGCTCGGGGTGGCCGGCGTAGACGTTGGCCACCCCGAGGCGGGACAGGACGTCGCCGGTGAAGGTGTCGCGGCCGACGACCATCCACGGGCGCCGCCAGACCGGGACGACGGCGGCGCGCGGTTCGCCGGGCGTCACGGCGGCCCAGACGCGGGCCGCCTCGTCCAGCCAGCCCGGGACGGGGACACGGCACGCCGTCGTGAGCATCCGCCGCAGCGACGCCAGCGCCTCGTCCACGGTGCGGATCTCAGTCATCCACACCGCGACGCCGGCGGCGCGCAGCGCCTCGACGTCGGCGGGGCGGTTCTCCTCGGTGTTGCCGAGGACGACGTCGGGCCGCAGCTCCCTGATGCGCTCCAGGTCCGGGTTCTTGGTACCGCGCACCCGCGGGACGTCGAGGCCCTCGGGATGCGTGCACCAGTCGGTGGCGCCGGCGAGGAGTCCGGGGGCGGTCACCGCGACCGTCTCGGTCAGCGACGGCACGATCGACACGACGCGGCGCACCCGCTCCGGAACGGGAACGGGCGCGCCGGTGTCGTCGCGGGCGGCCATGCGTCGCGGCGCTCAGACGTTGCGGCGGTACTGGCCGCCGACCTCGAAGAACGCGTCGGTGATCTGCTGGAGGCTGCACACCCGCGCCGCGTCCATCAGCACCGCGAACACGTTCCCGCCCGACCGCGCGGCCTCCTTGAGCTCGGCGAGGGCCGTCTCCGCGTCGCCGCGGTGCGCGGCCTGGTAGGACCGGACCCGCTCCAGCTGCGAGCGCTTCTCGTCCTCGGTGGCGCGGGCCAGCTCGATGGTGTCCGGCGTCCCGTCGCCCGCGTCGGGGAGGCGGAAGGTGTTGACGCCGACGATCGGCAGCGACCCGTCGTGCTTGCGCTGCTCGTACAGCATCGACTCGTCCTGGATGCGGCCGCGCTGGTAGCCGGTCTCCATCGCGCCGAGGACGCCGCCGCGCTCGCTGATCCGGTCGAACTCGGCGAGGACGGCCTCCTCGACCAGGTCGGTCAGCTCGTCGATGATGAACGACCCCTGCAGCGGGTTCTCGTTCATCGCCAGGCCCCACTCGCGGTTGATGATGAGCTGGATCGCGAGCGCGCGCCGGACCGACTCGGCCGTGGGCGTGGTGACGGCCTCGTCGTAGGCGTTGGTGTGCAGGCTGTTGCAGTTGTCGTAGATGGCGATGAGCGCCTGGAGCGTCGTGCGGATGTCGTTGAAGTGCATCTCCTGCGCGTGCAGGGAGCGCCCCGAGGTCTGCACGTGGTACTTCAGCTTCTGGCTGCGCTCGTTGGCGCCGTAGCGGTCCCGCATGGCGACGGCCCAGATGCGGCGGGCGACGCGGCCGAGCACGTTGTACTCGGGGTCCATGCCGTTGGAGAAGAAGAACGACAGGTTCGGCGCGAAGTCGTCGATGTCCATGCCGCGCGCCAGGTACGACTCGACGTAGGTGAACCCGTTGGCGAGCGTGAACGCGAGCTGGCTGATGGGGTTCGCGCCGGCCTCGGCGATGTGGTAGCCGGAGATGGACACCGAGTAGAAGTTGCGGACCTTGTTGGCGATGAACCACTCCTGGATGTCGCCCATCATCCGCAGCGAGAACTCGGTGGAGAAGATGCAGGTGTTCTGGCCCTGGTCCTCCTTGAGGATGTCGGCCTGGACGGTGCCGCGCACGGTGGACAGCACCCGGGCGCGGACCCGCGCGGCCTCCTCGGCGGACGGCTCGCGCCCGTGCTCCGCGCGGAACGCGTCGATGCCCTGGTCGATCGCGGTGTTGAGAAAGAACGCGAGGATCGTCGGCGCGGGCCCGTTGATGGTCATCGACACCGACGTGGTCGGCGACGACAGGTCGAACCCGTCGTAGAGCGCCTTCATGTCGTCGAGCGTCGCGATCGAGACGCCGGACGTGCCGACCTTGCCGTACACGTCGGGACGCTCGTCGGGGTCGCGGCCGTACAGGGTGACCGAGTCGAACGCGGTGGACAGCCGGGTGGCGGGCTGGCCCTCCGACAGCAGCTTGAAGCGGCGGTTGGTGCGGAACGGGTCGCCCTCGCCCGCGAACATCCGCGCCGGGTCCTCGTTGTCGCGCTTGAACGGGAACACCCCGGCGGTGAACGGGAACCTCCCGGGCAGGTTCTCCGAGCGCAGGAACCGCAGCAGCTCGCCGTGGTCGGTGTAGCGGGGCAGCGCGACGCGCGGGATCCGGCTGCCCGACAGCGACTCGCGGGTCAGCCTGGTGTGCAGCTCCTTGTCGCGGATCCTCACGACCTGCTCGTCGCCGGAGTAGGACTCGACCACGGCCGGCCAGCCCTCGATCAGCGCCGCGTTCTCCGGGGCGACGTCGCGGCGGGCCTTCTCCAGCAGCCCCTCGACCTCGGACGCGTCGGTCAGCTCGGCGCGGACCTCGTCGAGGCGCTGCACCCGCCGGACCGCCTCGGCCTGCGCGGCCGTGTCGGCGTGGTAGCCGCGGACGGTCTCGGCGATGTCGGACAGGTACCGGACGCGGCCCGGCGGGATGATCGTCGCCGCGCCGGTCGACACCCTGGTGTCGACGTGCGGCAGGGCGCCGTCCCGCAGGGTCAGGCCGTGCTCGGCGAGCATGCCGCCGAGGTGCTGGTAGAGCGCGGTGACGCCGTCGTCGTTGAAGGTGGCGGCGCTGGTGCCGAACACCGGCATGTCCTCGGGCCGCTGCCCGAACGCCTCCCGGTTGCGGACGAGCTGCCGGGACACGTCGCGGCGGGCGTCCTCGGCGCCGCGCCGCTCGAACTTGTTGATCGCCACGACGTCGGCGAAGTCGAGCATGTCGATCTTCTCGAGCTGGGACGCGGCGCCGAACTCCGGCGTCATCACGTACAGTGAGACGTCCACCAGCGGGACGATCGCGGCGTCGCCCTGCCCGATCCCCGGCGTCTCCAGGATGATCAGGTCGTATCCCGCGGCCTTCACCGCGGTGAGGACGTCCTCGATGCCCTCGGGCAGCTCGCGGGCGCCGCGGGTGGCCAGCGACCGGAAGAAGACCTTGTCGCCGTCCAGGGAGTTCATCCGGATGCGGTCGCCGAGCAGGGCGCCGCCGCCGCGCCGCCGGGTCGGGTCGACGGCCAGCACCGCGACGCGCAGCCGGTCGCCCTGGTCGACGCGCAGCCGGCGGACCAGCTCGTCGGTGAGCGACGACTTGCCGGAGCCGCCCGTGCCGGTGATGCCGAGCACCGGGACGCGCCGGCCGGACGCCGCGTCGGCGAGGGCGGCGCGGTCGGCGTCCGCCAGCTTCCCGGCCTGCAGGCAGGTGATGGTGCGGGCGAGGGCGCGCCGGTCGCCCGCCACGACCGCTTCGGCCGGGACGGGCTCGTCCGCCAGGTCGACGTCGCAGTCCCGGACCAGCTCGTTGATCATGCCGGGCAGGCCGAGCCGCTGCCCGTCCTCCGGGGAGAAGATCCGCACGCCCGCGTCCGCCAGCCGGGCGATCTCCTCGTGCACGATCACGCCGCCACCGCCGCCGAACACCCGCACCTGCTCGGCGCCCGCCTCCTTGAGGCTGCGCGACAGGTACTCGAAGTACTCGACGTGGCCGCCCTGGTAGGAGCTGATGGCGACGCCCTGCGCGTCCTCCTCCAGCACGGCGTCGACGACCTCGCGGACGGACCGGTCGTGGCCCAGGTGCACCACCTCGGCGCCCTGCGACTGCAGGATCCGCCGCATGATGTTGATCGCCGCGTCGTGCCCGTCGAACAGCGCGGCGGCCGTCACGAAGCGCACCGGGTGCACCGGCTTGTGGAGCGGTCCGGTCACGTCCCCCACCTCAACCTTTGGACATCCAATATTTGGAAGTTAAAATAGTTTCCGTGCGCGACGAGGTCAAGACGCCTTACGGTGGGGCGGTGCCCGACACCCCCGACCCCATCTCCGAGGCCCACCGGCAGTGGAGCGCCCGCTGGCCCGAGCACGCCGACCACATGGCGGCCGTGACCTCGGTGATGCGGGCGCAGCAGCTGCTGCTCAGCCGGATCGAGGCGGTGCTGAAGCCGCACGGGCTCACCTTCGCCGCCTACGAGGCGCTCCGGCTCCTCGCCTTCACCCGCAGGGGCACCCTTCCCATGGGAAAGATGGGCACTCGCCTCATGGTGCATCCGGCGTCGGTCACCAACGTGATCGGGCGGCTGGAGCGGCGCGGTCTCGTCGGCCGCGCCCCCTCCCCCGACGACCGCCGCGTCGTGCTCGCCACGATCACCCCGGCGGGCCGCGACCTCGCCGAGGAGGCCACCGCCGCGCTCAACGAGGCCGGCTTCGGCATCGCCGCGCTGCCCGCCGAGCGCGCCGCCGAGATCACCGCGGCGCTGCGCGCCGTCCGCGTCTCGGTGGGCGAGCTGCCCGACGAATAACCGGTCCGCGCCGGGGCGCCCCGGCCCCGCCTTGCCCGGCCCGTCCGGGCGGTGACACGGTGGGAACGATCAGCGGTACCGGCATCGAGGGGGCGGGCATGGCGCACGAGACGGTCTTCACCTACGGCGCGCCGCAGCTGAAGTTCGGCACGGGCGCGTCCGACGAGATCGGCCACGACCTCGCGCAGTACGGCGCGCGGCGGGTCCTCGTGGTGACCGACCCGGGCGTCGCCGCGACCGGCGGGCCGCAGCGGGTCGCCGACGCGATGAAGGCGTACGGGATCGATGCGGCGGTGTTCGACCGCGTCCGCGTCGAGCCGACGGACGCGAGCATGCGCGAGGCGGTCGAGCACGCGCGGGAGACGGGGCCGTACGACGCGTACGTCGCGGTGGGCGGCGGGTCGAGCATCGACACCGCCAAGGCGGTCAACCTGCTCACCACGAACGACGGCGACCTCGCCGAGTACCTGAACCCGCCGGTCGGCGCGGGACGGGCGCCGGAGCGGCCGCTGCTGCCGCTCGTCGCCGTCCCCACCACGACCGGAACCGGAGCAGAGAGCACGACCGTCTGCGTCCTGGACGTCCTGGACCTGCGGGTCAAGACGGGCATCAGCCATCCGCGCATGCGCCCGACGCTCGCCGTCGTCGACCCCGACCTGATGGTGACGCAGCCGTCGGGGGTGACCGCGTCGTCCGGGATGGACATCGTGTGCCACGCGCTGGAGAGCTATACCGCCAAGCCGTACGACGCGTACGAGCGCAAGCGGCCCGAGCAGCGCGTCCCGTACTGCGGCGCGAACCCGGTGTCGGACATGTGGTCCGAGCGGGCGCTCGGCCTGATCGCGCATTCGTTCCGCGCGGCCGTCCGGGACGGCGAGGACCGCCGGGCCCGCGCCGACATGGCGCTGGCGGCCACGTTCGCGGGGCTCGGGTTCGGGAACGCGGGCGTGCACATCCCGCACGCCAACGCCTATCCGATCGCCGGGCAGGTCAGGGACTTCCGTCCGGACGGGTACCCGGACGGCGAGCCGATGGTCCCGCACGGGATGTCGGTGTCGCTCACCGCGCCCGAGGCGTTCCGGTTCACCTTCCAGGCGCGTCCGGAGCGCCACGTCCGCGCGGCCGAGCTGCTCGCCCCGGAGATGGACCGCCCGGACGACCCGGCCGAGTACCTGCCGCGCGCGCTGCTCGGCCTGATGCGCGACATCGGCATCCCGGACGGGATCGCGGGCGTGGGCTACGGGGAGGCGGACATCCCCGACCTGGTCGAGGGGACGATGCGGCAGCAGCGGCTGCTGGTGGCGTCGCCCCGCCCGGTCACCGAGGACGACATCGCGGGCATCTTCCGGCGGTCGATCCGCTCCTGGTGAGCCACGCCGGAGGCGCCGCCCGGCCACCCGTGGGCGGATTGCCGGATATGTACGTCGCGTGCGCACCCAGCGGTCGAATGGGCGGAACGATCCAATATGCTGCGGGTCACATCCGTTGTGTCGCAAGGAGGCGGTGATGGCGGATTCGCCGACGATGACGTACGGCGGTTACCTGCGGCTGGATCGGCTCCTGTCCTGCCAGGAGCCCGAGACCGACGCGCACGACGAGCTGCTGTTCGTGATCATCCATCAGGTCTACGAGCTGTGGTTCAAGCAGATCCTGCACGAGTCCGCGCTGCTGCAGCGCCGGCTGGAGGCGGGCGGCAGCGCGGGCGCGCTGCACACCGCGCGCCGGATCGCCAAGATCCTCAAGACGGTGGTCGGGCAGCTGGACGTGCTGGAGACGATGACGCCCCGGCAGTTCGCCGCGTTCCGGGACGCGCTCGGCACCTCCAGCGGGTTCCAGAGCGACCAGTTCCGCGAGATCGAGGCCGTCCTCGGCCGGCGCGAGTTCCCGGCGTCGGTGCTGCGCGGCGACGAGCGGCTGCGCGACGCGGTGTCCCGGCCGTCCATGTTCGACTCGCTGCTGCGCTACCTCGCCGTGCAGGGCCACCCCGTCCCCCGCGAGGCGCTGGAGCGCGACACGTCCCTGCCGTGGGAGCCGGACGAGGCCGTCCAGCAGGTGCTGCTGGCGGTCTACGCCGACGAGAACGGGCCCGCCGCCGAGGTGTGCGAGGCGCTCGTGGACGTCGACGAGGGCGTCCAGGAGTGGCGGTACCGGCACCTGAAGATGGTCGAGCGGACCATCGGCGCCAAGATCGGCACGGGCGGCTCCGCCGGGGCCGACTACCTGCGCTCGACGCTGTTCGCGCCCGCGTTCCCCGACCTGTGGGAGGTCCGCTCGCAGACCGAGCAGCCCACCGCCGGAGAGGAGCCCGCCCATGGCGGCTGAGCGGCGCGGTGAGCGGGTCGCGATCGTCGGCGCGGGGCTCGCGGGCTGCCTGCTCGCGGTGCTGCTCGGCCGCCGCGGCATCGAGGTGACGGTCTACGAGCGGCGGCCCGACCCGCGGATCGCGGGCGCCGAGCGGGGCCGGTCGATCAACCTGGCGATCTCCGCGCGCGGGCTCGCCGCCCTTGAGCAGGTGGGGCTGCGGGACCGGTCGCTGAAGCAGGCGCTGCCGATGCACGGGCGGATGGTGCACCCGCTGGGCCGGGAGCAGAACTTCCAGCCCTACAGCGCCGACGGCCGGCGCGCGATCAACTCCATCAGCCGCGCCCAGCTCAACGAATCGCTGCTGGACACCGCGGAGGCCACGCCCGGCGTGACGCTGCGCTTCTCCCAGCGCGTCACCGGCGTGGACGTCCAGGCCGGGGCGCTGCTGTTCGAGGACGGCGGCACCGAGGCGGCGGACGTCGTCCTCGCCGGGGACGGCGCGTACAGCGCGGTGCGCCGGTCCCTCGGGCTGAACGAGGACGCCGACTTCCTGGAGCACGGGTACAAGGAGCTGACCGTCCCGCCGCGCGACGGCGACTTCGCGCTCGATCCGGACGCGCTGCACGTCTGGCCGCGCGGCACCTCGATGATGATCGCGCTGCCGAACCTGGACCGCTCGTTCACCTGCACGCTGTTCTGGCCCAAGTCCGACCTCGCGGCGCTCGACTCCCCCGAGAAGGTCACGGCGTACTTCGCCGAGCACTACCCGGACGTCGCGGACCTGATCCCCGACCTGGTGGACGACTACGAGCGCAACCCGGTCGGGTCGCTGGTGACCGTCCGGTGCCGGCCGTGGACGCGGCGGGGCGACGGCGCGATCGTCGCGCTGCTCGGCGACGCCGCGCACGCGATCGTCCCGTTCTTCGGGCAGGGCGCCAACTGCGCGTTCGAGGACTGCATCGAGATCGACCGGTGCCTGACGGAGACCGGCGGTGACTGGGCGCGCGCGCTGGCGCTCTACGAGGAGCGCCGCAAGCCCAACACCGACGCGATCGCCGAGATGGCGCTGGACAACTTCATCGAGATGCGCGACCGCGTGTCGTCCCCCGTCTACCGGGCGAAGCAGGCGGCGACGCACGCCCTGGAGCGGCGGCTCGCGGGCCGGTACGTCTCGCGGTACGAGCTGGTGTCGTTCTCGACGATGCCGTACGCGCGGATCCCGGCCCGCATCCGGCGGCAGAACCTGGCGCTGGCGGGCGCGGCGTCAGCAGCCCTCGCGGGCCTGGCCGTGCTCCTGCGCCTCGCGCTGCGCGACCGCCGCTGACCGGGCGCGGCGGCCGGCCGCCAGGTCGGCGACGGCCGCCGCCAGCGCCAGCACGACGAACACCAGGATGACGATGAGGCCGCGGCGGAACGCCCCGGGCCAGTCGCCGTGCGTGCTCGCGAGGGCCGAGAAGAACACCGACCCGACCGCCGCGATCCCCATCGCGGTGCCGACCCGCTGCCCGGTCTGCAGCACGCCGGCGGCGCTGCCGCCCTGCGTGTAGTGCACCTCCGACAGCGTGATGGTCTGGTTCGGGGCGATGACGAGGCCGCTGCCGCAGCCGGCGAACAGCAGCGGCAGCGCGGTCGCGATCCCCACGCCCCGTCCCGGCTCCAGCTCGACCGCGACCCACGCGGCGGCCAGCCCCACCGCCACCACCGCGAGGCCGGCGGCGACGAGCGGGCGCCCGTACTTCGCCACGATGCGCCCGCCGACGGCCGCCGCCACACCCGACCCGACCGCGAACGGGGTGATGGCCAGGCCCGCTTCCAGCGCGCTGTAGGACAGGCCGTTCTGCAGGTACAGCGTGAAGATGAAGAAGATCGCGGTGAACCCCGCGAAGTACAGCAGCGCGATCGCCGACCCCAGCGCGTACGAGCGGAGCCGGAACAGCCCGAGGTCCACCATCGGCGCGCCTGCCCGCCGCTCCCACCAGACAAACGCCGCGATCAGCAGCACGCCCGCCAGGACGAGCAGCCATTTGAGGTTCCCGTGCCACTGCTGCTCCTGGACGAGCGGGAGCAGCACGCACACCACGCCCGCGCCGAGCAGCAGCACGCCGGGCGGATCGAGGCCCTGCTTCTCGCCGCGCACCGGCGGCGGCAGCAGCCGCCACGCCAGGAACAGCGCCGCCACGCCGACCGGGATGTTGACGTAGAACACCCACCGCCAGCCCTCCGCGTGACCGGCGAGCGCGATGATGCCGCCGCCCAGCAGCGGCCCGGCGGCCGTCGCGATCCCGATGACCGCGCCGAGCGCGCCGAACGCCCGGCCCCGGTCGCCGCCCTGGAACAGCTGCTGGATGAGGCCGGCGACCTGCGGGTTGAGGATGCCGCCCGCGACGCCCTGGAGGAGGCGGGCCAGCACGAGCCACGTCATGGTCGGCGCGATGCCGGCCAGCGCGCTGGCCGCGGTGAACAGCGCCAGGCCCGTCATGAACACCGCGCGGCGGCTGCGCGCGTCGCCGAGCCGCCCGGCCGGGACGAGCACCAGCCCGAAGGTCAGCGCGTACCCCGACAGGATCCACTGCAGGCCCGCCTCCGAGGCGTGCAGCCCCTGCTTGATCGACGGGAGCGCGACGTTGACGATGCTGACGTCCAGCAGCGTCATGAACGCGGCGACGAGGCAGACCGACAGCGCCCGCCAGGGACGCTGCACCCCGCCCTCCTGGTCGGCCCCCGCCGTGGCCTCCGTCCGCACGAGCGATCTCCTTTCCGAAGATCACCGCACCAAACCCGGCGCACCGGGCGCACCGGCCGCTGTGCCACAGTTGCGTAGTGACCGCATCCCCACCGGGCCCCGGCCCCGACGAACTGCAGTGCTCCGCCAAGGGCTGCCGCGCCGCGGCGGTCTGGGCGCTGCGCTGGAACAACCCGAAGATCCACACCCCGGACCGGCGGAAGATCTGGCTCGCCTGCGACGAGCACCGCGAGAGCCTGTCGGCGTTCCTCGACCGCCGCGACTTCCTCAAGGACGTGGTGCCGGTCGAGGACCGCGACGCCTGAGGCCCGGAGCGGGCGGCCGGCGAGGCTCCTAGGCCTCGTCGAGGACGCGTTCGCCGGCCTGCTCGGGCACGTCGCCCTGCCCCGCCGGCGCCCCGGCGTCCGCGGAGGGCTCGGCGGGTTCGGCGGGTTCGGCGGGTTCGGCGCCCCAGGCCTCGGCCAGCTCCGTCAGCCGGGCGGCGGCGTCCCGGGCGGGGGCGCCGCGGCCGACCGCGAGGCCGAGGAGGTAGGCGGTGAGCGGCGCGCCCGGGCGCGCCACCCCGTGCGCGACGTCGCGGGCCAGGTCGAGCACGAGATCGCGGTCGATGTCGCCCCGTTCCAGGCCGAGTTCATCGCAGACCGCGGTCATCCAGTCCTCCAGTACGGACATGGGCGTCCCCCTTCAACGCGTCGACGTACGATGCCCACTCTCGCACGGTCAAAGCACGTCCGGCCGGGCGAGGCCGTCGGCGCGGGCGAGGTCCTCGGGCGTGTCGCAGTCGTACCACGGGGGCCGCTCCCCGGCGGGGAGCGCGACCTCCGCCGGGCCGAGCGGGCCGAGGACGCCGCGCAGCGAGGCACCGGTGTAGGCGGCGAGCGCGTCGCGCAGGCGGGCGGTGCGCCAGCATCCGGCGAGCCACTGCTCGCGGCCCTCGCCGTCCACCAGCACGGCCCCGTCGCGCTCCCCCGCCGCGTGGAGAAGCGCGGCGATGTGGACGGGACGCAGGAACGGCAGGTCGGCGGCGAGCAGCGCGACCCAGGGCGCGCGCACCTCGGCCAGGCCCGCCCTCAGCGCGGGCACCGGCCCGGCGGCGGGCGGGTCCTCGCGGACCCGGACGGCGCCCGGCAGCACGTCCCGCGGCGGCCCGACGACGATCGTCCGGGACGCGCCGGACGCCGCGGCGGCGACCCACTCGATCAGGGCGCGGCCGCCGACCTTCGCGGCGGGCTTGTCGGCGCCGCCGAGCCGCCGGGCGCGGCCGCCCGCGAGCAGCACCGCGTCGAAGGACGCCGGATCGGAGGGCACCGGATCGGAGGGCACCCCGCCGACGGGCACCGCGCCGGAGGGCACGGGGGTCAGCCGCCGATGGCGGACATCGGCCGGGCCGGCTGCAGGAACGCCGGGTCGTCGATGCCGTGCCCGGCCCGCTTGGCCCGAACCGCCTTCCGCCAGCGGTCGGCGATCTCCTCGTCGGCCGCGCCGGCCCGCATCGCGTCGCGCAGGTTGGACTCCTCTGTCGCGAACAGGCAGTTGCGGACCTGGCCGTCCGCGGTCAGCCGGACGCGGTCGCACGCGCCGCAGAACGGCCGGGTCACCGACCCGATGACGCCGACCGTCTCGGGGCCGCCGCCGATCGCGAACGTCTCGGCGGGCGCGCTGCCGCGGTCGTGGCCGGCGTCCGGCGCCAGGTCGAACTCCGCGGACAGCCGCTCGAGGATCTCGTCCGCGGTGATCATGTCCTGCCGGGTCCAGCCGTGCTGGGCGTCCAGCGGCATCTGCTCGATGAACCGCAGCCGGTAGCCGTTCTCCAGGCAGAAGCGCAGCAGCGCGGGGGCCTCGTGGTCGTTGATCCCCCGCATCAGCACCGCGTTGATCTTGACGGGTTCGAGGCCCGCGGCGCGCGCCGCCTCCAGCCCGGCGAGGACGTCCGCGAACCGGTCGCGGTGCGCGAGCCGCTTGAAGGTCGCCGGGTCGAGGGTGTCCAGCGACACGTTCACCCGGTCGAGGCCGGCGGCGGCGAGCGGCCCCGCCAGCCGCGCGAGCCCGATCCCGTTGGTGGTCAGGGAGATCTCCGGGCGCGGCTCCAGCGCGGCCGTGCGCCGCACGATGTCCGGCAGCCCGCGCCGCAGCAGCGGCTCGCCGCCGGTGTAGCGGACCTCGGTGACGCCCAGCTCGCCGACCGCGAGGCCGACGAGCCGCACCACCTCGTCGTCGGTGAGCAGCTCCGGCTTGGGCAGCCAGTCCAGGCCCTCGGGCGGCATGCAGTACGAGCACCGGAGGTTGCACCGGTCGGTGAGCGAGACCCGCAGGTCCGTCGCGGTACGACCGAAGGTGTCGACCAGCACGGGCGCCCCTTCCTGCCGGGCGGACGGCCCGGTGGGCGGGCCGTCCGGGTTACGGTCGATCGGTCCAGCCTATTGCGGCGATCGCCGATCCGTCGCATCACGGGCTGCGGGCATGGCCGGTTCGGACGAGGAGGTACGGGTGACGGCGGCACGGGAGTGGGAGTTCGCGGGCACGCGGGGCGCGATCACGGCACGGATCTGGTCGGACGGCGAGCCCCGTTACGTCGCGGTCCTGGCGCACGGCTACGGCGAGCACCTCGGACGCTACGAGCACGTCGCGGACGCGCTGGTCCGGCACGGCGCGACCGTGTGCGGGCCCGACCACATGGGGCACGGCCGGTCGGCGGGCGACCGGGTGCTCATCGAGGACTTCGAGGACGTCGTCGCCGACCTGCACACCGTCGTCGAGGCGGCCCGCGGCGACCACCCCGGCCTGCCCGTCGTGCTGATCGGGCACTCCATGGGCGGGCTCATCGCCGCCCGCTACGCGCAGGTCCACGGCGACGCGCTGGCCACGTTGGTGCTGTCGGGTCCCGTCCTGGGCCGCTGGTTCGTCGTGGACGACCTGCTCCCCCTCGACGAGATGCCCGACGAGCCGATCGACACCGCGACGCTGTCGCGGGACCCGGCCGTCGGGAAGGCCTACACCGAGGACCCGCTGGTGTGGCACGGCCCGTTCAAGAAGCCGACCGTCCGGGCCCTGGACGCCTGCCTCCGCGCCATCAACGAGCACGGCTCGCTCGGCGCGCTCCCCACCCTGCATGTGCACGGCGGCGACGACCGGCTCGTCCCGCTGGACGGCACCCTCGCCGGGATCGAGGCGATCCGGGGCGCCGACCTGACCCAGCGGATCTATCCCGGCGCCCGCCACGAGGTGTTCAACGAGACGAACCGCGACGAGGTGCTCGCCGACGTCACCGCGTTCATCGACCGCGTGCTGGGCTGATCAGCGACGCCCCGGCGGGCGGCGGCGGCCCGCCCGCCGGCGGCGCGCCGCCTCGTCCTCCGCCCACGTGATCTCGCCGTGCCGGTCCCAGACGAGCGGCCGCAGCTCCGCCGGGTCGGCGGGGACGTCCGGGCGCGCGAGCACGTCGGCGCGGGCGCGGCGGGCGACGCTCACCCGCCGCCGGAAGTCGCGGAAGACCTGGATCTCGCCGGCGGCGGAGCGGCACTGCCCGCCGAGGTGGTCGTAGTCCATCCCGTGGGGATTCCGGACGTCGAGCCATCCCGCCTGCACCGCCCACTCCCGCGCCTCGGCAGGACGGGCCGGAAGGAGCGCGACGAGCCCGTGCGTCCGCTTCACCCGTCCGCGCTCGGGTCCGGGCGGCGGGTGCTCGCGGAACCAGCCGCGCGGGTCGGCGAGAGCGGCGTCGAGGCCGTGCGTCCGCCACCGGACGGTGCCGTCCGGCGGGCGCCGCAGCGGAAGGCGCCGCGCCAGCTCGCGGGCGGTCGCGGCGGTGAAGGGAGTGTGCCAGGCCGGGACCAGGACGATCGGGTCCGCAGGGTCCGCGTCGAACGGCGTCGGCGTGAGGAACGGCCGGTCGATCACGAGCAGCGTGCCGGGCCGCGACTGGTAGGCCAGCCCCCACAGCAGCCGCGCGAGGACGCGGGCGCCGTGCTGGTCGGACAGCACGTGCCAGGTCTCATGGAACAGGTTGGTGCTGAAGCCCGCCTTCGTGGCCGGCCGCAGCCCGATGACCGTGTGCTCCCGCCCGCCGAGCCGGAGCGTCCGGCGGTGCAGCTTCATGCCGTCGCGCGCGCCGCGCGCGTTCGCCGGCCGCTGCACCGCCGTCACGCCCTCAGCCCTTCACGCAGACGAGCTGCCGCAGGTGCGCGACGACCTCGACGAGGTCGGACTGCGACTCCATCACCGTCTCCAGGTCCTTGTAGGCGCCCGGGATCTCGTCGATGACGCCGCTGTCCTTGCGGCACTCGACGCCCCTGGTCTGCTCGACCAGGTCCTCGACGGTGAAGTTCTTGCGCGCCTTGTTCCGGCTCATCCGGCGGCCCGCGCCGTGCGACGCCGAGTTGAACGCCGTCTCGTTGCCGAGGCCGCGGACGATGTAGGTGCCGGTCGCCATCGACCCCGGGATGATGCCGAGGTCGCCGGCGCCAGCGCGGATCGCGCCCTTGCGGGTGACGAGCAACTCCTCGCCGCCGTACTCCTCCTCCGCCACGTAGTTGTGGTGGCAGGAGATGACCTGGTTCCACCGGCAGCGCTTCTCGCCGAACTGCCTGGTCACGACGTTCTGCGCGAGCGCCATCATGACCGCGCGGTTGCGGCGCGCGTACTCCTGCGCCCAGAACAGGTCGTGCCGGTAGGCGTCCATCTTCGCGGTTCCGCTGAGGAACACGGCGAGGTCGGTGTCCGGAAGGTCCTGGTTGTGCGGGAGCTTGCGGGCCGCCTCGATGTGGTGCTCGGCGAGCACGTTCCCGATGTTGCGCGACCCCGAGTGCAGGACGAGCCAGATCCCGCCTTCGTCGTCCGCGCACAGCTCCAGGAAGTGGTTGCCGCCGCCGAGCGTGCCCATCTGCGAGCGCGCGCGGCCGAGGCCGGAGCGGACCGCCGGGTGCAGGTCCTCGAACTCCTTCCAGAACTCGTACCAGCCGCGCTCCTTCAGGTTCGGCAGCGCGGACGGGTCGACGGCGCTCTTGTGCGAACCGCGCCCGACGGGGATCGCCTTCTCCAGCCGGTGCCGGATACCCGACAGGTCGTCCGGCATGTCCTCCACGGTGAGCGTGGACTTGGCGGCGGTCATCCCGCAGCCGATGTCGACGCCGACCGCCGCCGGGGACACCGCGTTCTTCATCGCGATGACCGAGCCGACGGTCGCGCCCTTGCCGTAGTGGACGTCCGGCATGACCGCGAGCCCCTCCACCCAGGGCAGCGCGGACACGTTGCGGAGCTGGTCGAGCGCCTGGTCCTCGACGGTGTCGGGGTCGGTCCACATCCGGATGGGAACGCGGCCGCCCTTCAGGGTCTGGTACGGCATGCCTTCTCCTTCTCGACGGGATCCGAACCGTGATCTATGACGCCAGAGCCGCACGCCGCGGTTCAACCGGTTTTCCCGCCATGGCCGGGGTCATCCCGGCGGGCGTCAGCGGCGCCGCTCCGTGAGGCCCAGGCCGTCGAGGTGCTCCAGCAGCGCGACGGCGACGCGGCGGCTGGTGGACAGCGCGTCGCCCGCCTGCCGCGGCGTGAACGGCTGCGGCAGCGCGGACAGGATGCGCAGCGCCTCGCGGTCGGCGCCGGGCAGCAGGACGATGCCGTCGCGCAGCCGCAGCACCGCCCCCGCCCGTTCGGCGGCGGCGAGGGCGCCGCCGGTGAGGCCGAGTTCGGCGAGACGCTCCTCGGCGGGCGCGTCGAACGGGGCGCGGGCGAGGTCGGCGCGGAGCCGCTCCACGGCGGCGGCCAGCCCGGGCGGCATCGCCGCCTCCCCCGAGGGACGCGCCGCGGCCCCGTCCGCCCCCGTACTCTGCGCCGAACCAGCTTCCCGCCCCGGATCCGCCACCGTAGCCGGAGACTCGGCCGCGCTCTGGGACGGCGCCGCGCTGGAAGGCGGCCCCGCGTCGGGAGACGGAACCGCACTAGAAGCCGGAGCCGCACTGGATGCCGGGGACGCGCTCGAGGGCGGGGCCGCACTAGAAGCCGGGGACACGCTTGAATCCGGAGCCGGACTCGCCGCCGGAGCCGCGCTCGAGGGCGGAGCTGCATTCGAAGCCGGGACCGCGCGCGAAGGCGGGACCGCGCTCGAAGGCGGGGCCGCACTGGACGCCGGGGACTCGCTCGAAGGCGGGGACACGCTCGGGGCCGGAGCCGGGCTGGCCGCCGGAGCCGCGTTGGAGGGGCGGACTGCGCTCGGTGGCGTCGCCGCGCTCGGTGGCTTGGCGGCAGGCGCGGGGATGGCCGAGGTCGGGGGCGCGGTCGCGGCTGCGGGTGGGGCCGGGTCCGTGGACGGGGGGACGGGCGCAACCGGTGGCGTGTCGGCGTCCGGGGGCACGGCCGGTCGGGGTGGGGCCGCGTTAGGAGGTGCGGGAGGGGCGGGCTCGGGGGTCGGGGGGTGGACTCGGCCGCCGTCCAGCCGGAGCGGCGGGCGGACGAGCGCGGCGACGAGGCTCCGCGCGGGCAGCCCGAGCCGCAGCCGGGCGGTCTCCAGCGGGAGGCCGGGCGCGTGCGGGGTCTCGGCGGCGTGCCGCGCCGCCACCTCGGCGAGGCGCTCGCGCAGCGCCTCCCAGTGCGCCGGGTCGGCGAGCCAGCCGCCGTCCAGGGCGACGGCGGCGTCCGGCGGCACGCAGCCCATCAGCTCCAGCTCGGACGCGCGGAGCACGCCGTGCCGGCGCAGCACCAGCGCGCCGTCCGGCCGGTCGGGCCAGCCGGCCAGCTCGCGGGCGCGGGCCGCGCCGGCGTCGCGCCGCACCAGGGTCGGCGGCCGGACGTCCAGGACGCTGACCCCGGCGACGGCGCGCCGCTCGGGGTCGCGCAGCAGGGCGGTGTCGCCGATGTGCAGGGCCAGCCGGGCGTTCAGGGTGAGGCGGGCGGTGTCGGGGCCGAGCGGGCGCAGCCGCACCGGGACGGCGGCGGCGCCGATGTGCAGGGTCATCCGCCGCGCCAGCCGCCCGGACGCCTCGCCGAACCGGGTCCGCACGTCCACGCAGGTGGTGAGCGACCAGCGGTCCGGGGTGACGAGGGCCATGCCCGCGCCGACCCGTCCGGCGTCGCGCAGCGTGAGGACGACGCGGGAGACGCCGGTGGCGCTCTCCCGGGGCGCGCCGGTGCTGCCGATCGTGCGGACGCGGACGCGGCGGCCCGCGGGCATGAGGAGCAGCTCGTCGCCGACGGCGATCGTCCCGGCGGCGAGGGTGCCGGCGACGACGCTCTGCCGCCCGGCGGTGAAGGCGTGCTCCAGCCACAGCCGCACCGGCGCCTCGGGGTCGGGCACGGGCAGCCGTCCGGCGAGCCGGTCCAGCGCGGCGGCCAGCTCGTCCATCCCCGCGCCGGTGACGGTGCTGACGGCGACGGCCTCGACGCCGCGCAGCGCGGTCCCGGCGAGCCGGTCGCGCGCCTGGCGCAGCGCGAGCTTGGGGTCGGCGACGTCCGCGCGGGTCACCGCGAGGACGCCGGCCTGGACGCCGAGCGCGGCGAGCACGTCGAGGTGCTCCTGCGACTGGGGCATCCAGCCCTCGTCGGCGGCGACGGCGAACAGCACGGCGGGGACCGCCCCCACGCCCGCGAGCATCGCCGGGACGGACCGCTCGTCGCCGGGGACGTCGACGAACGCCAGCCTGGCGCCGGAGGGCAGCTCCGTCCAGGCGCCGGGCTCCTCGGGCTCCATACCGGTGAGGGCGCGCACCAGGGCGGACTTGCCGTGCCCGTGGTGGCCGGCGGTGGCGACGACCTGCATCAGCGCCCTTCCCGGGTCGCGGCGCGCGGGGCCGCGGGGAAGGGTGCGGGCACGGCGCGGGCGCCGGCGGGGACGGCATAGCGGGGGTTTTGCAGACGTAGGTCCACGGAAGGCAACCCTAAGGACGCCGGGCCCGGAAGCGAAACCCGATCCGGCCCACACCGCGCGATCATAAATCTCACTAACTTCGCGTAAACCTCAACTGGCGATGAATCGTCACGCCGAGGGCGCGGCTAATCGGCGGATCGGCCCTCGCAGCGCGCGAGACGCTCGGAATGCGCGAGGAAGTCGTCGACCATCCGGTGCACCAGCCCGGCCAGCTGCGCCCGCTCGCCCGGCGACCAGCCGGCGAGGGCGTCGGCCATCCACTGCCGGCCGGCGGCGCGGACCCGCTCGACGGCCTCCAGCCCGGCGTCGGTGATCCGCACGCGCTGGGCGCGGCCGTCGTCGGGGTCGGGGACGCGCTCGACGTAGCCGGCCCGCTCCAGCCGCTGCACCTGGCGGGTGACGTGCGGCGCCTCCACCGCGAGCCGGACGGCCAGCTCCCCCGGCCGCAGCGGGTCGGGGGCGTCGGCGAGGGCGCCGAGCAGCGGCACGGCGGCCCGGTCGACCGCCACGCCCGCCACCGCCACCGTCCGGTCGTGCTGCTTGGCGCGGGTGAGCATGTGCGACACGCGGCTGATCGCGCGCTCGATCTCCACGATGTCGCGCGGCGCCGCGGCGCCGGTGTCGGGGTGGGCGGCGGACCGCGGCGGGGTGGACATGTGATCCATTGTACGATGCATTTACTTAACTTAAGTAAGTAGAGTGTCCGAGCACGCCCCCGCTCCCACCGACCGGGACCGTCCCCCCAGGAGGCTTCATGACCGGCGCCCAGACGGCGGCCGCCGCCACGACCGGGCGGCGCGCCGCCGGCCCCCCGCGCACCGGCCTCACCCTGTTCGCGCTGGCGATCGCCGGCATGGTGGTGTCCGTCCAGCAGACCCTCGTGATCCCGCTGCTGCCGGAGCTGATGACCCGCTTCCACGTCTCGGTCACCGCCGTGACCTGGGTGTTCACCGCCTCCCTGCTGGCCGGCGCCGTCGCCACGCCGCTGCTGTCGCGGTTCGGCGACATGTACGGCAAGAAGAGGATGATCCTGCTGGTGCTGGCACTGCTGCTGATCGGCTCGGTGGTCTGCGCGGTGTCCGGCTCGCTCGGCGTGCTCATCGCCGGACGGACCCTGCAGGGCGTGTCGTCCGCGATGATCCCGCTGGCCATCGGGATGATCCGGGACACCTTCCCGCGCGAGCGGATCACCACCGCGATCGGCATCGTCAGCGCCACCATGGGCGTCGGCGGCAGCGCCGGCATGATCGTGACGGGCCTGATCGCGGACCGCACCACCAGCCACCACCCGGTGTTCTGGATCACCGCCGCGCTCGCCGCGGCGGGCCTCGTGCTGGTCGCGGTCACCGCGCACGACGCCGGGGCGCGCGCGGGCGGACGCCCCGACCTGGCCGGCGCGCTCGTGCTGGCCGGATGGCTGGTCTGCCTGCTGCTGGCGATCAGCGAGGGCAACGACTGGGGCTGGACGTCCGGCGGGGTGATCGCCCTGTTCGGCGCCGCCGTCGTGCTGTGCGGGCTGTGGGTCGTGATCGAGCAGCGGGTGCGCGAGCCGCTGGTGCGGCTGAGCCTGCTGGTCGGGCCGAAGTCGCTGTCGGCGAACCTGTCCTCGGCGCTGCTCGGCTTCGCCATGTTCGCCGCGTTCACCCTGATCTCCGGCTTCGTCCAGTCCCCGTCCGACAAGGTGGGGTACGGGCTGGGCGGCTCGGTGCTGGACGTCGGCCTCTACATGCTGCCCAGCACCGTCACGATGCTCGTCGCGTCCGCGATGTCGGGCAACGTCGCCCGGCGCATCGGCCCGGCCTACACGCTCGCGCTCGGCTCGGTCTTCGCGGGGCTCAGCTACACCTGGCTCGCCGTGTCGAACTCGCACGGCTACGACATGCTGGCGTTCAGCGCCATCCAGGGCATCGGCTTCGGCGTCGCCTACGCGGCGCTCGGCACGCTCGCCGTGCAGCACGTCCCGATGGACCAGAGCGGCATCGCCAGCGGCATCAACTCGCTCGTCCGCACCACCGGCGGAAGCGTCGCGGGCGCCGTCACCGCCTCGATCCTCGCCGGGAAGGTGATCGCCGGGACGGAGGTGCCGACGCTCGGCGCGTACGAACTGTGCTTCTGGATCGTCGCGGCCGGCGCGGTCCTGGCGGCCGCCGTCGCCGTCGTGCACGGCGTCCGGCACCCGCACGAGCGTCCCGCCTGACCGGGGCGTCCAGGGGCCGCCCGCACGGGCGCGGGCGCGGCGGCCCCGGGCGGGACGGTGACCCTCCGCGACCGGGAGGTGGCGGCGCGGGGCCTTGACGAACGGTACCCGCGCCGTGCCCTATAGGGGTGCGCCCCGAAACGCGGATTCGGGGCCGGACCCGACCGCCACCGGGAGGACGAAATGGGCGCCTACGCGGCCGCGTACGAACGCAGCATCGCCGATCCGACCCGGTTCTGGGGGCTGGCGGCGCGGGACGTGCGCTGGCTCGTCCCGCCGGACCGCGTGCTGGACGACGGCGCCCCGCCGTTCTACCGCTGGTTCACCGGCGGCGAGCTGAACACCTGCGACAACGCCCTGGACCGGCACGTCGACGAGGGGCGCGGCGACCAGGCGGCGCTCATCTACGACAGCCCCGTCACCGGGACGGTCCGCAGCTACACCTACCGCGAGCTGACCGACCTGGTCGCGCGGTTCGCCGGGGCCCTGCGCGCGCAGGGCGTCGACCGCGGCGACCGGGTCGTCATCTACCTGCCGATGATCCCCGAGGCCGTGATCGCGATGCTGGCGTGCGCGCGGCTCGGCGCGGTGCACTCGGTGGTGTTCGGCGGGTTCGCGGCGCGGGAGCTGGCGGTCCGCATCGACGACGCCCGCCCGAAGGCGGTCGTGTCGGCGTCCTGCGGGATCGAGGCCGGCCGGATCGTCGCCTACAAGCCGCTGCTCGACCAGGCGCTCGAGCTGGCGAAGCACAAGGTCGAGCGGTGCGTGATCCGGCAGCGCGAGCAGCTGCACGCCGACCTCGTCCGGCCGCGGGACGTGGAGTGGGACGAGGCGGTCGAGGCCGCCCGTCCCGTGGAGTGCGTGCCGGTCGCCGCCACCGACCCGCTGTACATCCTCTACACCTCCGGCACGACCGGGCGGCCGAAGGGCGTCGTCCGCGACAACGGCGGCCACGCGGTGGCGCTGCGCTGGTCGATGGAGAACGTGTTCGGCGTGGGCCCGGGCGACGTGTTCTGGGCCGCGTCCGACGTGGGCTGGGTCGTCGGGCACTCCTACATCGTGTACGCGCCGCTGCTGACCGGCTGCACGACCGTCCTGTACGAGGGCAAGCCGGTGGGGACGCCGGACGCGGGCGCGTTCTGGCGCGTCGCCGCGCAGCACCGCGTCAAGGTGCTGTTCACGGCGCCGACCGCGATCCGAGCCGTCAAGAAGGAGGACCCGGAGGGCGCGCTGCTCGCCGGGCACGACCTGTCGGCGCTGGACGCGCTGTTCCTGGCCGGGGAGCGGCTCGACCCCGACACCTACCACTGGGCGTCGCGGGTGCTGGACCGGCCGGTCATCGACCACTGGTGGCAGACCGAGACGGGCTGGCCGATCGTGGCGAACCTGCGGGGCCTGGAGCCGATGCCGGTCAAGCCGGGGTCGCCGTCGGTGCCGGTGCCGGGGTACGACGTGCGGGTCCTCGGCCCGGACGGAGCGCCCGTCCCGCCGGGGACCGACGGGGACATCGCGATCCGGCTGCCGCTGCCGCCCGGCACGCTGCCGACGCTGTGGCAGGACGACGAGCGGTTCGTGGAGTCGTACCTGACCCGCCATCCGGGCCACTACCTGACCGGTGACGGCGGCCACCTGGACGAGGACGGCTACGTGTGGGTGATGGGCCGCACCGACGACGTGATCAACGTGGCCGGGCACCGGCTGTCGACCGGGACGATGGAGGAGGTCATCGCCGCGCACCCGGCGGTCGCCGAGTGCGCGGTGATCGGCGTGGAGGACGCGCTGAAGGGCCAGGTCCCGCGCGGCTTCGTCGTGCTGAAGAGCGGCGTGGCGGCCGACCCGGGCGAGCTCGGCGCGGAGCTGGTGCGGATGGTGCGCGAGCAGGTCGGCCCGGTCGCGGCGCTGAAGGAGGTCGCGGTCGTCCCGGCGCTGCCGAAGACCCGGTCCGGCAAGATCCTGCGCGGGGTGATGCGGGGCATCGCCGACGGCAAGAACGTGGCGGTGCCGTCGACGATCGAGGACACGGCCGTGCTGGAGGATCTGCGGCCCGTCCTGCGCCCGCCGGCGCCCTGACGGCGTGGGCGGGAAGCGGCGTGGCCCCTAGATGTCGCTCCTCGTCGGCCACAGCACCGCGACCGCCCACACGCCCGCCGCGGCGACGCCGATCTGGAAGATCGTCTCCCAGAAGTTCCAGCCGGACGTGCGGAAGCCGACCATCGCGCACAGTCCCGTCCCGGCGAAGGCGGCGACGACGCCGACCGCCGCGGCGACCCAGCCCGGCATGCTCCGCCGTCCCGGCACGACCAGCCGGCCGAGGATCCCCACGACGGCGCCCAGCACGATGGCGGAGACGATCCCCCCGATGGTCATGCCCGCTCCTTCGCTCACCCCCGCCCTACCCGCCCTCGCCGCCGCGTATCTCGCGGGCTAGCGGACGACGAGGTGGCGCCGGCCGAGCGGGGCCAGCTCACCGATCACCGGGGCGCCGGGGATCTCGCCGGCCACCAGCAGCCCGCCGGAGGTCTGCGCGTCGGCGAGCAGCAGCCGCTCCTCCTCGGCGATCCGGCGGAACTCGGTGTGCGGGGAGACCCAGGCGAGGTTGCGGCGGGTGCCGCCCGGCACGAAGCCGTCGCGGACGGCGGCGCGCGCCCCCTCCAGGTACGGGACGGCGGCGGCGTCCACGATGGCGGTGACGCCGCTCGCGCGGGCCAGCTTGTACAGGTGGCCGAGCAGCCCGAAGCCGGACACGTCGGTGGCGCAGGCGGCGCCGCGTTCCAGGGCGGCCGCCCCGGCCGCCGCGTTCAGCGCCGTCATCGTCTCGACGGCCTCGGCGAACACCTCGCCGGTCGCCTGGTGCCGGGCGTTGAGGACGCCGAGGCCGAGCGGCTTGGACAGCGAGAGCGGGACGCCGGGCCGCCCGGCGTCCAGCCGCAGCAGCCGGTCGGGGTCGGCGACGCCGGTCACCGCGAGGCCGTACTTGGGCTCGGGGTCGTCGATGCTGTGCCCGCCGGCGATCGGGCAGCCGGCGAGGTCCGCGACGTCCCGGCCGCCGCGCAGCACCTCGCGGGCCAGTTCGGCGGGCAGCGCGTCGCGGGGCCAGCCGAGCAGGTTCAGCGCCATGAGCGGCTCGCCGCCGACGGCGTAGACGTCGGACAGGGCGTTGGCGGCGGCGATCCGCCCCCAGTCGTAGGCGTCGTCGACGACGGGGGTGAAGAAGTCGGCGGTGGACACCACCGCGCGGCCGCCCGCGATGCGCAGCACGGCCGCGTCGTCGCCGTCCCCGCCGCCGATCAGCAGGGCGTCGCCGCCGCCGGTGAGGCCGGCCACGACGCTCTCCAGCTCGCCGGGCGGGATCTTGCACGCGGAGCCGCCGCCGTGGGCGTATTGGGTGAGACGGGCGGCTCGGGCGAGACGGTTCACCAGGAAATTTAACGCACAACTACCCCAAATGATCAAGAAACGGACGGTACGGGTCCGGTCACCCAGGGGTCGCCCTCGCCCCCGACCAGCGGAAGATGGCAGAAGGGGTTGTCCGAACCACGTTCGGCATGGTGCGATCCTGTTCTGCAAGTCATCACTTACTCAAGGGGCGCCTTATGGGGATCCAGGAGCAGCGGGACGAGCTGGACCGGGCCGTCGAGGGGCAGACGGTCTGCACCGGCCTCGCCGCCACCGCCGCCGAACACGGGGACGAGCCGGCCTACTCGGACCGGATCGACGGCCAATGGCGGACCCTGACCTGGGCCGAGACGCGGACCCGGGCCCTGGAGACCGCCGCCGGGTTCGCCGCCCTCGGCCTCGAGCCGGGCGACGTGGTCGCGCTGATGATGCCCAACCGGTCCGAGCACGTGCTCGCCGACCTCGGCGCGGTGCACGCCGGCGGCGTGCCGACGACCGTCTACGCGACGCTCGCGCCCGACCAGATCGCCTACGTGGCGGGCCACTGCGAGGCCAAGTACGCGGTCCTGGACGGCGCCGACCAGCTCGCCCGCTGGCAGCCCGTCCTCGACCGGCTCCCCCACCTCCGCAAGATCATCGTGGTGGACGGCGCCGCCTGCCCGGACGGCGACGACCGGTACCTCGGCTGGGACACCTTCTCCGCGCTCGGCCGCGGCGCCCTCGCCGCCGACCCGGACGCGATCGACCGCCGCTGGCGGGCCGTCGCCCCCGAGGACACCGTCACCCTGCTCTACACCTCCGGCACCACCGGCGACCCCAAGGGCGTCCTCATCACCCACTCGATGGTGCTGCACGAGGCCGCCATGGTGCAGCGCAGCTCGGTGCTGCCCGACCACCCGTCCGGCGTCTCCTACCTGCCGTTCGCGCACATCGCCGACCGCGTCCTCAGCTACTACCTGCCCGTCCGCCTCGCCGCGCACGTCCACTTCTGCCCGGACCCGGCGCAGCTGACCACGGTGCTGGCCGAGGTGCGCCCGCACTCGTTCTTCGGCGTCCCGCGCGTCTGGGAGAAGATCATGGCCGGCATCCAGGCGGTGCTGTCGGCCGAGCAGGACCCGGCGAAGCGGGCCGCCGTCGCCGCGGCCCTGGACGCCGGCCGCGCCTACGTGTCCGGCCAGGAGTTCGGCAACACCCTCACCCCCGAGGTCACCGCCGCGTTCGAGGCCGCCGACGCCGCCGTCCTCACCCCGATGCGGGCGCTGCTCGGCCTGGACCGCGTCCGGCAGGCGTCCAGCGCCGCCGCGCCGCTGCCGGTCGAGGTCGCCCGGTTCTTCGCCGGCCTCGGCCTGAAGATCTTCGACGCCTACGGGATGACCGAGACCACCGGCGCCATCACCGCCAACCTCGCCGACTCCTTCAAGCTCGGCACCGTCGGCCGCCCGTTCGACGGCGTCGAGCTGACGCTCGCCGAGGACGGCGAGATCCTGGTGCGCGGCGCGACCTGCACCCCCGGCTACCTGAACCGGCCCGAGGCGACCGCCGACCTCATCGACGCCGACGGCTGGGTGCACACCGGGGACGTCGGGCGCCTCGACGAGGACGGCTTCCTCACCGTCGTCGACCGCAAGAAGGAGCTGATCATCACCGCCGGCGGCGAGAACATCGCCCCGTCGATGATCGAGAACCACCTCAAGGAGCACCCGCTGGTCGGCCAGGCGCTCGCCTTCGGCGACCGCCGCCCCTACGTCGTCGCGCTCATCACGCTGGACGGCGAGGTCGCGCCGGTCTGGGCCGCCGCGCACGGGATCGAGACCACCGACCTCGCCGCGCTCGCCGAGCACCCGCTCGTGCTGGAGGAGGTGGGGAAGGCCGTCGAGGACGCCAACGCCCGGCTCGCCCGCGTCCAGCAGGTCAAGAAGTGGCGGCTGCTGCCCGCCGAGTGGACGGCCGAGAGCGAGGAGCTGACCCCCACCCTCAAGCTGCGGCGCCGGGTCGTGCACGGCAAGTACGCCGAGGCCCTCGACGCCCTCTACGCGGGGTGATCGACTAGTATCGCGGCGGAGGCGCGTGAGCGCCTGGTGGCCTCCGCGGTCTTCAAAACCGTTGGTCCCGAGGATCTCGGGACGGCGGGTTCGATTCCCGTGCGCCTCCGCGGGCGCGCCCGCGGCCGCCGGCCGAGCCGAAGCGCCGGCGGCCCGGGCGTCAGGGCCGCGGCGACCTGCGACGTACGGTGGGGGTATGAGGCGGCGCAAGCTCGCTTACGGGATCATGATGGGGACGTGCCTCACCTTCATCGTCCTCGCCTGGACGGTCG
Source organism: Spirillospora sp. NPDC000708 (assembly GCF_040299565.1). Classification (NCBI taxonomy): domain Bacteria; kingdom Bacillati; phylum Actinomycetota; class Actinomycetes; order Streptosporangiales; family Thermomonosporaceae; genus Spirillospora; species Spirillospora sp. NPDC000708. The sequence continues at coordinate 30,376 of NZ_JBEPCJ010000058.1, read as the reverse complement.
TCCGGCTGTACTCGACGCCCGCCGCGATCGGGATGTCGGTGTTCGCGATGATCATCCCGCCGTTCGCGGCCGTGGTGGCCAACTGGAACATCGACCGTCCCGACAAGCGCGAGTGAGGCCGGGCGGGGCCGCCCGGGGGCGGCGGCGCGCCCTGCGGGAGCGCGCGTGAAGGGGCCCGACGTCCCCCAGCTGCTGGACCTCGCGGGCATCTTCGTGTTCGCGGTGTCCGGGGCGCTGGCGGCCGTCCGCAAGCGGCTCGACGTCGTCGGCATGGTGGTGCTCGCGGAGATCACCGCGCTCGGCGGCGGGATCCTGCGGGACCTGCTGATCGGCGCGGTCCCGCCGGCGGCGTTCACCAGCCTCGGCTACGTGCTGGTGCCGCTGGCCGCGTCGGCGCTGGTGTTCTTCTGGCATCCGCAGGTCGCGCGGCTGTTCCCCGCGGTGCTGCTGTTCGACGCGGCGGGCCTCGGGCTGTTCTGCGCGACCGGAACGCTGAAGGCGCTCGACTACGGGCTGTCGCCGCTGCACGCGGTGCTGCTCGGCGTGGTCACCGCGGTCGGCGGCGGCGTCCTGCGCGACATGCTGAGCGGGCAGATCCCCGCCGTCCTGTACGACCGGCAGCTGTACGCGCTGCCGGCGATGCTCGGCGCCGCCGTCACGGCGGCCGCCTCGTCGGCGGGGCTGCACGGCGGCGCCGTGACCGCCGGCGCCGCGGTGCTGGCGTTCGCCCTCCGGGTGCTGGCGATGCGCTACGGCTGGCGGACACCCCGCCCCCGCGGGGTGCCCGACTGACGCCGGTGACCTGGACGGACCGAGCAGCGCCGAGAGGCGCGGACGCCGGCACGGCCGGCCCGTCCTCGGGCGGCTACGCCTTCTTCAGGGAGTAGCGGACGTCCCAGCCGTCGACGGAGGTGACCGTGGCGATCACTCGGTGCTTCCGCCCCTTGCTGTCATAGACGGCGCACGTGATCTTCGCGCCGACCTCGCTCCTGAGCCGGCCCGGGCAGAACGCCTGGATGGGGCCGATGCCCGCGGCGTCGTACTCGGGGCCGAGCTGCTTGCGGATCCGGTCCTGCACCATGTCCCCGGGGACGTCCCCACTGAGCCCGCAGCCTGCGGCGCCGAGCAGCAGGCCGCCGAGCAGGGCCGGCACGATCAGCGACGTGCGCACGGGTCCGGCGGCCCTCCGTGTCGACGCCGGGACCGCGGATGCCAGAAGGCGGGCGTCCCGGTGAAGCGGACCTCGCCGCCATCGACCGAACCGATTCCCCGTCGAGGCGGTGCTCTTGTCAGGTGCCACTGTGCTCTTCCCCGTCATGTCGGCGCCCCGGTCCCCTGGGAGCGCCGTCCGGAGGCATCCTCCGTTGCCCGGCGTCTCGGGTGCCAGGGCGCCTCATCCCGAGAAAGAAGGGACGGAGAACGGGACGGCGGGCGCCGAACCTTTCCCTGGTCGTGCCCGTCGAAGTAACGCCATGGCGGGCACCCCGCCCCCGGCAGGGGCGCCCGACCGGACGCGGCCCGGAGGGCTAGGAGGCGGCCCTCATCGAGAAGTGGACCTCGCTCCCCTTGACCGAGGTGACGGTGACGGTGAGCCGGTGGCTGCCGCCCTTGCCGTCGCGCACGGTGCAGTCGAGCGTGGTGCCGACCTTGCCCTTGAGGTCGCCCGGGCAGGACGCCTTCGCCGGGCCGAGGCCGGCCGCCTGGTACATCGGGCCGAACTTGGCGTCGATCTGCTTCTCCACCGTGCCGGAGCCGACGGTCTTCTCCACCTGGCAGCCCGCCGCGGCGAGCGCGAGGCCGCCGGCGAGAACGGGCACGATCAGGAACTTGCGCATGGTTCTGCTCCCCGTGATGCGCGGCGCCCGGGTCCCCGTGGGGCGCCGTCCGCTGGTATGGTCCGCCGCCGCGCGACCCGGCCGCCAGGGCACGCCGTCCCGCCCGACAAAGGACGCGGAACGGGACAGATCGTCGCGAACTTGTTCGTGCGCCGGTGACAACCGGGGTACCGTCGAGCCCATGGGTCGGATCACCGTGCGCAAGCCGGTCCTGCGCGTGAGCACCGGCGGGGCGGCGGGACGCCGGCCCGACACGCTCGCCGTGGAGGAGCCGCTCGAGATCCGGGTGGCGGGCAAGCCGCTGACGATCACGATGCGCACCCCGGGCCACGACTTCGACCTCGTCGCCGGGTTCCTGGCGGCGGAGGGCGTCATCCGCGGCGCGGCCGACCTCACCGCCATGCGGTACTGCGCGGACACCCAGGAGCAGAACACCCTGGACGTGGCGCTCGCCCCCGGGGTGGCGCCGCCCGACGAGGCGATGACGCGCGCGTTCACCACCACGAGCGCGTGCGGGGTGTGCGGGAAGTCGAGCATCGAGGCGCTGCGGACCGACCGGCCGTACGAGGTGTCCGCCGACCCCGTCCGCCTCACCCCGCGGGTGCTGGCCGCCCTGCCGGACCGGCTGCGCGCCGCGCAGCGGGTCTTCGACCGGACGGGCGGGCTGCACGCGGCCGGGCTGTTCGACGCCGAGGGCGGGCTGCTGGCGGTGCGCGAGGACGTCGGGCGGCACAACGCGGTCGACAAGGTCGTCGGGTGGGCCCTGCGGCAGGGCCTGCTGCCCCTCGCCGGCCGGGTCCTCATGGTCAGCGGGCGCGCGTCGTTCGAGCTGACCCAGAAGGCGATGACCGCGGGGATCCCCGTCCTTGCGGCGGTGTCGGCGCCGTCGTCGCTGGCGGTCGAGCTGGCCGAGGACGCCGGGATGACGCTGGTCGGGTTCCTGCGCGGGGACACCATGAACGTCTACGCGGGCGCCGAGCGGCTCGGCGTCTGACGCCCGCCCGGCCCCCTCCCGACACCCGCTAGGGCGGCCGGGCGTTTGTCATCTCGGGCCGAAAACCAAACGGTAACTTGTTGGCCCGTCCTCAAGACACCGGCCCCGCCACAGGAGTTGACTGCTCCCCCTACGCACTGACGCGCGCGTGCACGCACGCCGCGTCCGGCCCCGGGCGCGCGAAGCGGAGGATCACGGAATGACGAGGCCCCTCACCGGCGGCGGAGCGGCGTCCGGCATCGACGAGCGCCACCCCCCGATCAAGCCTCGGCGGGTGTCCTTCGACTGGTCGTCCACTCCCCTGCACTGGGTCCCCGGCGACCCGCTCGCCACCCATGTCATCAACTCGTTCCACATCGTCCTTCCCGAGGGCGAGAAGTGGTTCATCCAGTGCGTCAAGGACGCCCGGCCGTACATCAGGGACCAGCGGCTGCTGGAGGAGATCCGGGGGTTCATCGGCCAGGAGATGGTGCACGCCCGCTCGCACCAGGGCGTCCTCGACCAGATCCTCGAGGCCAACGGGATCGACGTCGCCAAGATCACCGACCAGATGGCCAAGGGGAACGCCGAGCGGCCCGAGCAGATGGCGGCGCTCAAGGAGAAGAGCCCGCGGGCCTGGCGGCGCCGGCTGCGGTTCGAGCTGGCGGCGGTCGCCTCGATCGAGCACTACACCGCCGTGCTCGGCCAGTGGATCATGGACAACGACCGGCTGGAGAAGGCCGGCGTCGACCCGACGATGCTGGACCTGCTGCGCTGGCACGGCGCCGAGGAGGTCGAGCACCGGTCCGTGGTGTTCGACGTCTACAAGGCGATGGGCGGGCGCTACCCGACCCGGGTGGCGGCCTGGGTCGTGTCGCTGTTCTTCCTGTACTGGGCGCTGATCGGCGGCTCGCTCTACCTGATGAAGCAGGACCCGACGGTGACGAAGCGGGTCACGCCGCTGCGGGTGGTGCGCGCGTACCGCCGCTCCGTCCGCCAGGGGCACGTGCCCGGCATCTTCAAGCTGCTGCTCGGCGAGGCGCCCGTCTATCTCAAGCCGAACCACCACCCGTCCAAGGTCTGCTCGACGCCGCGCGCGCTGGAGTACCTCAAGCGGTCCCCCGCCGCGCAGGCCGCGGGCTACGACCCGTACTAGCACGGACATCGCGACCGGAGGCTCCCCGGAGACCTCCCCCTGAGGGCCCGTACCGCCGCGCCGTACGGGCCCTCGCGCGTTCCCGGGTGGCGAGCGTCACGCGCGGCCCCCTTGACCGCGGTCCGGATCGCGCGGTTAATTAACACCGTGTCCAATAAAGTGACGCTCGCCCGCACCCGAGATGAGGCGGAGCTCGAGCGATTCCGCGACGTCCAGCGCCTGTGCTACCAGTGCGCCGACGAGGTCGCCGCCACCCTCGAACCGGGCGTGACCGAGCGGGAGGCGTGCCGCCGGATGCGCCGCTGGCTGCGCGGGCACGGCGTCGACGACTGGCTGCACACCCCGTTCGCCTGGTTCGGCGACCGGTCGGCCTTCCGCGGCTTCAAGGTCCCGACCCAGTTCCTCCCCAGCGCGACGCGCCTGGAGGAGGGCATGCCCTACATCCTCGACATGGCGCCGGTCCGCGGCGGCTACTCCGCCGACATCGGCTACGGCGGCGTCCTCGGCGAGAACCGGATCTGGGAGCGGCTCGACGCCGACCTCGCCGGCTACCGCGACCTCATCCTCCGCCTCGTCCGCGAGCGCCGGACCTTCGCCGACATCTACGCCGAGGTCGACGCCCTGATCGAGCGGCAGGGCTACCAGAACCGGCACGCCAAGTACCCCGGACGGGTCATCGGCCACCAGGTCGGGATCATCGGCGGCATCCTTCCCAAGCGCGTCGGTTTCCCGTTCGGTGTACGGTTCCTGCAGACGATCGGCCGCGAACTGGTGAAGGAACGCCTCGAGGGGCGCTCACCGCTCTGGAACGGGGCCGCGCAGTCCCAGCACCCCCCGACGCCCGGGCTGTGGGCGGTGGAGCCGCACATCGGCTTCCGCGGCGTCGGCGTGAAGTTCGAGGAGATCCTCGTGGTCACCGAGGACGACGCCCACTGGCTCGACGACGACCTGCCCCACGTGCACCGGTGGGCGCGACGGGAGGCGCAATGACGCAGACCATCACCTCCGGCGCCGCCCCCGCGGCGCCCGTGAGGCGCCGCCGGGTCCGCGGCGACGGCGTCGACCTCGCCGTCTACGAGCAGGGCGACCCCTCCCGCCCGACCGTCCTGCTCATGCACGGCTACCCCGACACCCACGCGGTGTGGGACGAGGTCGCCGCGCTGCTCGCCGACCGGTACCACGTCGTCCGCTACGACGTGCGCGGAGCGGGCGCCTCGTCCCGCCCGTTCGGGCGCAAGCGCTACACCTTCGACTACCTGATGTCGGACATGCGGGCGGTGCTGGACGCCACCGCCCCCGAGCGCAAGGTGCACCTCGTCGGGCACGACTGGGGCTCGATCCAGTCGTGGGAGGCCGCCTGCACGATGCCGGAGCGGTTCGCCTCGTTCACCTCCATCTCCGGGCCCTGCCTGGACCACGTGGCGCACTGGACGCGGCGCAACATCGCCCGCCCGACCCCGGCGAACCTGAAGCGCGCCGCCGGGCAGGGCGCCCGGTCCTGGTACATCTACTTCTTCCAGACGCCCGTCCTGCCGGAGCTGATGTGGCGCGCCGGGCTGTCCCGGCCGTTCAGCCGGGCCCTGGAGCTCGGCGAGGGCGTCGCGCCGCGCGACGGCCACCCGGCGCGGACGATGGCGCGGGACGGCGCGTCCGGCGTCGGCCTGTACCGGGCGAACATGGTGCAGCGGCTGCGCCGCCCCCGCGACCGCCGCACCGACGTGCCCACACAGGTCATCGTCCCGACGAAGGACCTGTTCGTGTCGCCGCACCTGGTCGGCGGGCTGAGCGCGCGCGTGCCGAACCTGTCGCTGCGCCCGATCGCGGCCGGCCACTGGGTGCCGCGCAGCCACCCCGGCGTCATCGCGCGCTGGATCACCGAGCACATCACCGGCGTCCAGGGCGGCCCGCTCACCGCCGCCGAGTCCCGCGCGCTCACGCGCGCCCGCGTCCGCCGGGACCGCCGCCCCCTCGACGGCTCGCTGGTCGTCGTCACCGGCGCCGGCAGCGGCATCGGCCGCGCCACCGCGCTCGCGTTCGCCGAGCAGGGCGCGGAGGTCGTCGCCGCCGACCTCGACCTCGCCACCGCGCAGCGCACCGCGGAGCTCGCCGGCCTCGTCGGCCCGGCCGGGCACCCGTACCGGGTGGACGTGTCCGACGCCGCCGCGATGGAGGACTTCGCCAAGTCCGTCCTGCACGACCACGGCGTCCCGGACGTCGTGGTGAACAACGCCGGGATCGGCATGGCCGGGTCGTTCCTCGACCACACGGTGGACGACTGGGACGCGGTCCTCGGCGTGAACCTGTGGGGCGTCGTGCACGGGTCGCGGCTGTTCGCCGCGCAGATGGTGGAGCGCGGGCAGGGCGGCCACATCGTCAACACCTCCTCGGCCGCCGCGTTCACCCCGTCCCGGACGCTGCCCGCCTACGCCACCAGCAAGGCGGCCGTGCTGATGCTGTCGGAGTGCCTGCGCGCCGAACTGAAGGGCAAGGGCATCGGCGTCAGCGCGATCTGCCCAGGCATCGTCAACACCAACATCACCCGGACGTCCCGGTTCGTCGGGCGCGGCTCGCGGGAGCAGGCGCGCAGCCGGGAGCGGGCGGCGCGGGCGTACGCGCTGCGCGGCTTCGGTCCGGAGGGCGTCGCGAAGCAGATCGTCAAGGCGGTCCGCGACGACCGGGCGGTCGTGCCGGTCACCCCGGAGGCGCGGCTGGGCCACCTCGTGTCCCGGCTGTCGCCGGGCGCGATGCGGCTGCTGGCCCGCTTCGACGCGGGCTAGGGCTCCCGCGCCGGGGTAGGACGCACGCACACGCCCTAGGGTGATCATCGGGAGGCGGTGCGGGATGGCGGACGCCGTGGTCGTCGGCGCGGGACCCAACGGGCTCGTGGCGGCCAACATGCTGGCCGACGCGGGCTGGGACGTGCTGGTCCTGGAGGCGCAGCCGGAGCCGGGCGGCGCGGTGCGCAGCGACCGGGGCGTCCACCCCGACTACGTCAGCGACCTGTGCAGCGCGTTCTACCCGCTCGGCGTCGCGTCGCCGGCGATACGGGCGCTCGGGCTGGAACGGCACGGGCTGCGCTGGAAGCACGCCCCGGCGGTGCTGGCCCATCCGCTGCCGGACGGGCGCGCCGCCGTGCTCGAACGCGACCCGGACGCGACCGCCGCGAGCCTCGACGCGCTCGGCGCGGGCGACGGCGACGCCTGGCTGCGGCTGTGGGGCCTGTGGGAGGAGATGGGGGACGCGGTGCTGCGCGCCCTGTTCACCCCGTTCCCGCCCGTCCGGGCCGCGCTGCCGCTGGCCGCGTCGGCGCGCCGCGCGGGCGGGCTGCGCGTCCTGCGCTCGCTGCTGGCGCCCGTCCGGACGCTCGGCGAGCAGGAGTTCGCCGGGCCGGGCGGGCCGCTGCTGCTCGCGGGGGCGGCGCTGCACACCGACATGTTCCCGGAGAGCACGGGCGGCTCGGTCTTCGGCTGGCTGCTCGCCATGATCGGCCAGCGGCACGGGTGGCCGGTGCCGGAGGGCGGCGCGGGCGAGCTGACCGCCGCGCTGGTGCGGCGGCTGGAGGCGCGCGGCGGACGGGTCCGCTGCGGCACGCCCGTGACCTCCGTGATCGTCCGGGACGGGCGCGCGCTCGGCGTCCGGACCGAGGGCGGCGAGGCCGTGCGGGCCGCCAGGGCGGTGCTCGCGGACGTCTCGGCGCCCGCGCTCTACGGCGGGCTGGTCGGCTGGTCCGACCTGCCCGGCTCGCTGCGCGCGGACATGCGGCGCTTCACCTGGGACCACGCCACCTTCAAGGTCGACTGGGCCCTCTCCGGGCCGATCCCGTGGGCCTCGCCGGACGCGGCGCGCGCCGGGACCGTCCACCTGTCCCCCGGCCTGGACGCCATGACCGACTACAGCGGCCACATCGCCACCGGGCGCGTCCCGGCCGAGCCGTTCGCGCTGCTCGGGCAGATGACGACCTCCGACCCGGCCCGCTCCCCCGCCGGAACCGAGTCGGTATGGGCGTACACGCACGTCCCGCACCGCGTGAAGGGCGACGCCGGCCCCGACGGGATCACCGGCGCCTGGGACGAGCGCGAGCGGGACGCCATGGCCCGCCGTGTCGAGGACGTGGTCGAGCGCTTCGCGCCCGGCTTCCGCGACCGCGTCACCGCCCGCCGGGTCACCGCCCCGCCCGCGTTCGCCGAGCACAACGCCAACCTGCCCGGCGGCGCGCTGAACGGCGGCACCGCGATGATCCACCAGCAGCTGGTGTTCCGCCCCGTCCCAGGGCTCGGCCGCGCCGAGACGCCCGTCGCCGGGCTCTACCTCGCGTCGGCGTCCGCGCACCCCGGCGGCGGCGTGCACGGCGCCTGCGGGGCGAACGCCGCCCGCGCCGCCCTCGCCCACGCCTCGCCCGCGGGCCGCCTCCTCACCCCCGCCCTCCGCTCCCTGACCGCCCTCCTCGCCCCCTGAACCGCGTCCCTCGCGGTGACGAAGCGCGGGCCGGGGGCGCGGTCAGACGTGCTCGGTCAGGTTCAGGCCCGTCTCGGGCTCGAAGAGGTGGATGGAGGCCGGGTCGTACTCCAGGTCGAGCATGCGGCCCTCCCGCGCCTCCGACCTCGGGTCCAGGCGCGCGACGATCTGCGCGTGCCGGTGCCCCGGGGAGTGGCCCTGGAACGCGTCCTCGAGGTGCTCGGAGTCGACCACCGTGCCCGGCTCCAGGTCGATGTAGGCGAACTTCTCCGCGCCGAGCGACTCCAGGATCTCGACCCGCCCGCCGAAGCGGAGCTCGCCGACGTCCTGCTCGCGGCGGCGGTCGAGGCTCGCGTCCGCGAACGCCTCCGGCCGCACGCCCATGACCACCCGGTCCGGCGAGTGGTGCGCATCCAGCGCCCGCCGCATCCGGTCCGACAGCGGGATCTCGCCGAGCACCGAGTGCAGCGCGCCGCCGGAGATGTCGGCGGGCAGGAAGTTCATCGACGGCGAGCCGATGAACCCGGCCACGAACAGGTTGTGCGGATGGTCGTACAGCTCCTCGGGCGTGCCGACCTGCTGGACGATCCCGCGCCGCATCAGCACGATCCTGTCGCCGAGCGTCATCGCCTCGGTCTGGTCGTGGGTGACGTACACGGTGGTGGTGCCGAGCTGGTTCTGCAGCCGCGAGATCATCGTGCGCATCTGCACCCGCAGCTTGGCGTCCAGGTTGGACAGCGGCTCGTCCATCAGGAACGCCTTGGGGTTGCGGACGATGGCGCGGCCCATCGCCACCCGCTGCCGCTGCCCGCCCGACAGGTGCGCGGGCCGCCGGTCCAGGAACGGCTCGATCGCCAGGATCCGCGCCGCCTCCTCGATCTTGGCGTTGGCCTCCGCCTTGTTCATCCGGGCGAGCTTCAGCGGGAAGCCGATGTTCTCCCGGACCGTCATGTGCGGGTACAGCGCGTAGGACTGGAACACCATCGCGATGTCGCGCTCGCGGGGCGCCCGGTCGTTGACCCGGCGGCCGTCGATCAGCAGCTCGCCCTCGCTGATGTCCTCCAGCCCCGCGATCATGTTCAGGGTGGTGGACTTCCCGCAGCCGGACGGGCCGACCAGGATGATGAACTCCCGGTCGGCGATCGACAGGTCCAGGTCCTGCACGGCGGTGGTGCCGTCGGGGTAGCGCTTGGTGACCCCGGAGAGGACGATCTCAGCCATCGCGCCGCCTCATCCCTTCACCGCGCCGGACGTCAGCCCGGCCACGATCCGGCGCTGGAACACCAGCACGAACACCACGATCGGCACGGTGATGACGATGGCCGCCGCGGCGATCGACCCGGTCGGGTCCTCGAACTGCGACGACCCCGTGAAGAACGAGATCGTCGCGGGCGCGGTCCGCGCCCGGCTGGAGGACGTCAGCGAGATGGAGAACAGGAAGTCGTTCCAGCACACGATGAACGCCAGGATCGCGGTCGTCACGACGCCGGGCGTGGCCAGCGGGACGATGACCCGCCGGAACGCCTGGAACGGCGTGGCGCCGTCCATCTTGGCGGCCTTCTCCAGGTCCCACGGGATCTCCTTGAAGAACGTCGACAGCGTGTAGATGGTCAGCGGCAGCGCGAAGGTGATGTACGGCAGGATCAGGCCCGGCCAGGTGTCGAAGAGCCCGAGCGTCCGCTCGATCTCGAACAGCGGCGTGACCAGGGAGATCTGCGGGAACATCGCGATCAGCAGGGACAGCCCGAGCACCAGCGGCTTGCCGGGGAAGTCCAGCCGGGCCACCGCGTACGCGGCCATCGTGCCGATCACGATCGCGACCAGCGTCGACACCAGCCCGATGCCGATCGAGTTGCCGAGCCCGCGGACGAAGTCCGCGTTGTCGAAGATGCCGCTGTAGTTGCGCAGTGTCCACTTGGTCGGGAAGAACGTGCCGTTGGAGAAGGTCGACGGGTCCTTGAACGACAGCGACGCGATCCACACGACCGGGACCAGCGCGTACAGCAGGACCAGCAGGTTGACCAGGCTCCAGCGGGTGATACCGCCCGCGGTGCGGTCCATCAGCGCCTCCCGGCGTCGGGCGCGCTCGTGCCGAGCACCTTGACGAACACGAACGCGATCAGGGCGACGGCCAGGAAGATCAGCACCGACATGGTGGAGCCGATGCCGAGGTTCAGCCCGCCGATCAGGTTGTGGTAGGCGATCAGCGACACCGAACTGGTGTTCTGCGCGCCGTTGGTGAGCACGAAGATGTCGTCGAAGATCCGGAAGGCGTCCAGCGTGCGGAACAGCAGGGCGGCCAGGATCGCCGGCTTCATCAGCGGCAGCGTGATCTGGACGAACCGCTGCCAGGCCGTCGCGCCGTCGGTCGACGCCGCCTTCAGCGCGTCCTCCGGGACCAGCGCCAGCCCCGCCATCAGCAGCAGCGCCATGAACGGGGTCGTCTTCCAGATCTCCGCGAGGATGATGACCCCGATGGCCGGGAAGTGGTCGGTGAGCGGCGCCGACCCCGCGGGCAGCAGCCGCGTGAGGAACCCGGTGCCGGGCGTCCACGCGTACTTCCAGCCGTAGGCGGCGGCGACGGTCACGATCCCGTACGGGATCAGAACGAGGGCCCGCACCAGCCCGCGGCCGACGATCGTCCGGTACATCACCAGCGCGATCACCATGCCGAGGACCAGCTCCACCGCGACGCTGACGACCGTGACGAGCACGGTGACGGCGAACGCGTTCCACCAGAACGAACTGCCCAGCACCGTCGTGTAGTTGTCCACCCCGATCCACGCCTTCCGGGCGGGGAAGCGCAGGTCGAAGCGCTGCAGCGACAGCAGCACCGAGTACACGATCGGCCAGCCGGTGACCGCGAGCATCACCACGGCGGCGGGCGCGCACAGCAGCCAGCCGAGCCGCCGCTCCGACCTGCGGTTCGCGCTCGGCACCGCCACCGCCCGGCCCGCCACCGGGATGGCCTCCGTGCTGCTCAACTCCTCGTTCATGGAAGCACCCCCTTGCTCTGCAACGCGTCCTCGATGAGGCCCCGCAGCGAGCGCAGCGTGCGGGGCGGGTCGATGGCCGACGGCGGCGAGAGCCGTACCGCCGTCACCGTCGACACGTTCTGGTAGGTGGGGGTCATGGGGCGGGCGGCGGCGTTCCGGAGCGAGTCGAGGATCGCCTGCCGCATCGGGTACGCCTTCGCCATCCCGGGCGCCCAGTACACCGACTCGACGGCCGGCGGCAGCCCGTCGCTGATCGCCGCGGCGCGCTGGCTCTCCGGGTCCCGCAGGCACAGCGCGGCCCGGAACGCGGCGTCCGGCTGCGCGCTGTAGCGGCTGACGGCGAAGTTCGCCCCGCCGAGCGGCGCGCGCCCCGGCCCGGTGATGCCGGGATAGGGCGCCCACTTGAACTTCTTCGCCAGCTTGGGCTGGAGGCTGGCCATCGACGCGTACACGAACGGCCAGTTGATCTCGTAGGCGCCGCGGCCCGACTCCACCGCCAGCCGCGCGTCGTCCTCCTTGGTGTTGGAGATCGACGGGTCGGCCGCGGCCTTGGACCGGGCGAACGCCCGGATCGTCCGCAGCGCCGTCTCCGCCGACGGGCCGATCTCGACCCGGCGGCCGTCGGGGCTGAGGATCCGCCCGCCGGCGGACGCGACGAGGCTGTTGAACCAGACGACGAGCCCCTCGAACTGCGCGCCGGTGACCTCGCCGTAGTGCGGCTTGCCCGCGGCCGCGAGCCGCTCCGACTCCTTGATCAGCCCCGCCCAGGTGGACGGCGGGTGGGGGATCAGGTCCGAGCGGTACCACAGCAGCTGGACGTTGGTGTTGTACGGCGCCGCGTACAGCCGGCCCTCCCAGGTCGCGGTGGCGAGCGGTCCGGGCAGGGTGCCCTTGCGGGCCTCCGCGCCGTACCGGCCCGTCCACTCGCGGATCCAGCCGGCCTCCGCCAGCTCTGCGGTCCAGGTCACGTCGAGGCCGAGGACGTCCAGCCCGGAGTCGCGCGCGGCCAGCCGCCGGACCAGCTGCTCGCGCTGGTCGTCGGCGCCGCGCGGCAGCGTGTTGACGACGATCCGGTACCGGCCGTGCGCCTCCCGGTTGCACCGGGAGGCGATCGCGCCGATGCTCTCCTGCGGCGCGTTGTACAGGTTCACGACACGGGTGCCCGAGGCGCCCGACGCGCAGCCGGCCGCCGTCCCGGCCGCCAGTACGGCCATCATCGCCGCGATCGCGCGGCGCCCGGCGGGCGCGCCCGCCGGGGACAGTGCACGCCCCATCGGCAGCGCCCTGGTCACAAGCTGTGTTCGACGTCGACGAGGCTGCTGGTCCGCGGGTCGAGCAGCCCGAGCCGGATCAGGTCGTCGCCGGCCGCGGCGTGGATCAGCCACTGGCCGAGGACCCGCGCCCGCGCCGACACCGACGGGACCGTCACCAGGTGGTAGCCGCGGGTCACGGCCTGCGCGACGATCCCGGTCAGCTCCACCCCGAACGGCCGCGCGACCGCTTGGACGCCGCCGAGGTCGACCACGAGGCCGAGGTCCTTGTGCCGGTACTGGCGGGGCTCGTGGCCGAGCAGCGACGCCGCGATGTTGTGCGCGGCGACGCGGGCCTGCCGGGTGGCGTGCTGCGCCGTCGGCGGGCACACCGCGTCGCCGCCGCGTGTCAGGTCGGGCACGGCGGCCGCGTCCCCGACCGCGTACACGTCGGGGAACTCGGCGAGCCGCAGGTCCGCGCCGACCCGGACCCGGCCGCGGTCGGCGGGCAGGTTCAGCGTGGAGATCACCGGGCTGGGAGTGACGCCGGCCGTCCAGATCGCGGTGCGGCACGGCAGCGTCGTCCCGTCGGTCAGGTGCGCGCAGTGCGGTTCCAGCCGTTCGAGGGTGGTGCCGAGCCTGATGTCGACGCCGCGGCGGCTGAGCAGCCGCATCGCCTCCCGGCCGAGCCGCTCGCCGAGCTCCGGCAGCAGCTTCGGGGCGATGTCGATCAGCGTCCAGGTCAGCAGCGCCGGATCCAGGCGCGGGAACCGGCGCAGCGCCTTGGTGGTGAGCAGCTGCAGGTTCGCGCAGGTCTCCACCCCCGAGTAGCCGCCGCCGACGACCAGGAACCCCAGCCGCGCGGCCCGCTCCGCCGGGTCCATGCTGGCGTTCGCCAGCTCCAGCTGGGCGATCACGTGGTCGCGCAGGTAGACCGCCTCGGCGAGGTTCTTCAGGCCGTGCGCGTGCTCCCGCAGGCCCGGGATGTCGAAGGTGCGGGTCACGCTGCCCGCCGCGAGGACGAGCCGGTCGTAGCGCACCGTCACCTTCGTCCCGTCGATCTTCTCGACGTCGATGGTCCGCTCGTGCAGGTCGGCGCCGCGCACCTTGCCCGGCAGCAGCTGGGTGCGGCGCAGCAGCCGGTGCAGCGGCCCGGCGATGGCGCGCGGGTCCAGCACGCCGCCCGCGACCTGCGGCAGCAGCGGCTGGTACAGCGTGTAGCCGAACGGCGCCACCATCACGATCTCGGCCTTGGCTGGCCGGAGCAGGCGCTCCAGCGCGCGGGCTGTGTTGTAGCCGGCGAAGCCGGCGCCCATGATCACAATTCGCGGTACGGGCACGGCGGGCTCCCTGGTCACCTAGGACGGCCTTCACTGAGTGATCAAGAGACCACATTACGTGACCTGTGATCGGCGTCCACGGACCGGGGTCGGGTGAACACGACCTGTCAGGACGCGCCGGGCATCCCCCGGCGCGTCGCCGGGCCGGTGCCCGTCCGCCACCGGTCCGGAAATGATGTACCGTGCCGGGGTTTTCCCGGACGCCGAACCATGCGACCTTGTCAGGAACAGCCCCCCGGCGGACGCCCGCCACGGGTCCGATACCGGCACCGGAGCGTGAGCCATGCGGATTCGCGAGATCCTGCGGAGGAAGGGAGACACGGTGGCGACGGTGACGCCGGACGCCACCGTGCGCCGGCTGCTCGCCGTCCTCGCCGAGCACAACATCGGGGCGGCGGTGGTCTCGCCGGACGGCGCGGCCATCGCCGGCATCGTCACCGAACGCGACGTCGTGCGGCGCATGCACGACCGCGGCGCGGCGCTGCTCGACCACCCCGTGTCCGAGATCATGACCACCGAGGTGCGCACCTGCGGTCCCGCCGACGACGTCGACGACCTGCGCCGCACCATGACCGAGAACCGGTTCCGGCACGTCCCCGTCGTCGACGGCGGGCGCCTCGCCGGCATCGTCAGCATCGGCGACGTCGTCAAGAGCGCCATCGACGAGCTGGAGAGCGAGCGCGAGCACCTCGTCGACTACATCCAGCGGGCGCCGTGACCGTCCCCCCGCCCTAGGCGCCCGTCAGACGTAGGCGGGCAGGGGGCGGGGCGCCGGGGCCGCCTGAACCTCGCGGTAGGCGTGCGCGAGCCGCTCCACCGCGTCGCGCAGGGTGTCGGGCGGCAGCACGTAGGGCAGGCGGACGTAGTCCTCCAGGACGCCGTCCACCCCGAACACCGGGCCCGCGACGACCCGCACGCCGAGCCGCTCGGCGGTCTCGGCGAGGACGGTGGCGACGGGCGCGCCCAGCCGCACCCACAGGGACATGCCGCCGTCGGGCAGGCGGAACTCCCAGCCGGGCAGCAGCTCCCGCAGCGCCGCGGCGAGCGCGTCCCGGTTGCGCAGCAGCGTCGCCGCGCGCTCGGCCCGCACGTCCTCGATCCGCAGCAGCAGCTCGCGGACGATCAGCTGGTCGAGCACCGGGCTCGCCATGTCGAACGGCTCGCGGGCGAGCACCAGCCGCCGGGCGAGCGGCCCGGTGGTGCGGATCCAGCCGATGCGCAGCCCGCCCCACATCAGCTTGGACGCCGACCCGATGGTGGCGACGCGCCCACCGGTGTCGTAGGCGGCGACCGGCGGCATGCGCGGCGCGTCCGGGTCGTGCGCGAGGTCGGCGAAGGTCTCGTCGGCGACGACGAACGCGTCCGCGCGGCGCGCCGCGTCGACCAGCGCGGCCCGGTCGTCGGCGGACATCAGCCGGCCGGTCGGGTTGTGGAAGTCGGCGATCGTGTAGGCCATCCGGACGGCGGCCTGCCGCATGCTGCCCGCGACCAGCTCCATGTCCCAGCCCTCGTTCACCCCGACCGGGACGAGCCGGGCGCCGCGCCGCCGCAGCGCGCCCAGCGCGTGCGGGTAGGTCGGGCGCTCCACCATCACCGGGTCGCCGGGCTCCACGAGCGTCTGCGTCAGCAGCGTGAACGCGTGCTGCGCGCCGGTCGTGACGACGATCTGGTCCGGGCGGGTCGGCACGCCGCGCGCCTCGTAGCCCGCGGCGATCACCTCGCGCAGCCCGGCCAGCCCGGCGGGCTCGTAACCGGGGCCGCCGCTGTAGCGGGGCAGCTCCTCCACGGCGGCGGCGACCGCCTCGTTGAAGATCTCCGGGGCGCCGGGCGTCGCGCAGCCGAGGTCGACGAACGCCGGGTCGTCGGGCACCGGGTGCGCCATCCCGTACCGCCCGCCGGGCGCCGGCTCGGCGGACGACATGCGGACCGGCGGCAGCGCCGTCCAGCTCCCGGCGCCCTGCCGGCTCTCGATGTAGCCCTCCTCGCGCAGCCGGTCGTAGGCGGCGGTCACGGTGGTGCGGCTGACGCCGAGCGCGGCGGCGAGGTCCCGCTCGGCGGGCAGCCGGGTCCGCAGCGCGAGCCGGCCGTCGAGGACGAGGGTCCGGACGGCGCGGGCGAGCGCGGCGTAGACGGGACGCTCGCGCGGGACGTCGCCCAGCAGCCGGGCCAGTTGGGTGCCGCTGACGTAACGCATGCTCACACAGACCACTTTCACATATTGGCCCTGCTATTACCAGGCCACTCTCCGGAAGAATAGGGCAGGAATCGGACCTGACACCCATCTGGAGTAAGAAATGGCCTTGAGGACTCGGCGCCTCGTGCAGCTCTACGCGGGATTGGCCTTGTACGGCTTCGGGATCGCGCTGCAGGTGTCCTCCCGGCTCGGGAACGACCCGTGGGACGTCTTCCACCAGGGCCTGTCCCGCCGGTTCGGGCTGTCGATCGGCACGTGGATCATCATCGCGGGGGCGGTGGTGATGCTCGCGTGGATCCCGCTGCGGCAGCGGCCCGGCCTCGGCACGATCAGCAACGTCCTGCTCATCGGCGCGTTCGCCGACCTGTTCCTGTGGCTGCTGCCGAGCCCGGACGCGCTCGCCGCCCGTTGGGCGTTCCTGCTCCTCGGCGTGGTGGCCGGCGGGTTCGCGACCGGCTGCTACATCGGCGCGGGCCTCGGACCGGGCCCGCGCGACGGCCTGATGACCGGCCTGGCCGCGCGGGGGCACTCGATCCGGGTCGTGCGCACCGGGATCGAGCTGAGCGTCCTCGCCGTCGGCTGGCTGCTCGGCGGCACCGTCGGCGTCGGCACCGTCCTGTACGCCGTGGCGATCGGGCCGCTCTCGCACGTCTTCCTGCCGGCCTTGCAGATCAAGACCCCGGACACCCCGGTACCCACCGAGGACCCGCAACCGATCGCCGCCTGACCGGCACACGCCGGGGGTGTGGGGCTGGCCCTCACCCCGCAGCGGGGGGTGTGGGAGGTCGCCCCACATAGACACGCACGGCCTGCTCCGCGAGAGCGCTCAGCAGCGGCGCGGCCTCGGCCTTGAGGGCGTCCAGCGTGCGGGGCCCGTCGGCGATGCTGAAGGCGGCGGTGAGGCCGAGGGCGTGCAGCTCGTCGAGCGGGCCGGTGACGCCGCCGGCGAGCGCGACGGCGGGGATCGCGCGGCCCCTGGCCAGAGCGGCGACGGCGGAGACCACCTTCCCGCCGGCGCTCTGGCCGTCCACCCGCCCCTCGCCCGTGATCACGAGGTCGGCGCCGTCCAGCGCGCCGTCCAGGCCGACGGCCTCGGCGACGAGTCGCGCGCCGGGGGACGGCTCGGCGCCGAGCACGCCGACCAGGCCGCCGCAGGTGCCGCCGGCCGCGCCGGCGCCGGGCAGGTCGTGGACGCGGACGCCGAACCGCCCGGCGACCACGTCGGCGAACCGGGCGAGCGCCGCGTCCAGCTCGCGGACCTGCGCGGGGTCGGCGCCCTTCTGCGGCCCGAACACCGCGGCGGCGCCCTCCGGGCCGACGAGCGGGTTGGTGACGTCGCAGGCGACCCGGAACCGGACGTCGCGCACCGCGTCCGGGACGCCGGAGTCGTCGATCGCGGCGAGGCGCGCCAGCGCGGCGCCGCCGGGCGGCAGCTCCGCGCCGGCCGCGTCCAGGAAGCGGACGCCGAGCGCGCGCAGCAGCCCGGTGCCGCCGTCGGTGCTGGCGCTGCCGCCGATGCAGACCAGCACGTCCCGCGCGCCGCGCCGGACGGCGTCGGCGATCAGCTCGCCGGTGCCGGCCGTGCCGGCGCCCATCGGGTCGGCCGGGATGTCCTCCACCAGCGGGAGCCCGGACGCGGCGGCCAGCTCGACGACGGCCGACCGGCCGTCGCCCGACAGCGCGTAGGCCGCCTTCACCGGCCGGCCCACCGGGTCGGTCGCGGCGACCTCGACCAGGTCGCCGCCGCGTGCGGCCACGAAGCAGTCGAGGGTGCCCTCGCCGCCGTCGGCCATCGGCACGCGGACCACCTCGGCGCCTGGCACGGCGCGCAGCGCCCCGGCCTCCACCGCCGCGCAGACCTCCGCCGCGGACAGGCTCCCCTTGAACGAGTCGGGAGCGATGACGATCTTCACGTTCAGTACTCCGCGGTCGTCGTGGCCAGCACGGACGTGAAGTCGCGCGGCAGGACGAGCGAGTCGCCCTCGTAACGGGTCTCCAGGTAGGTCAGCTCGCCGGCGCGCCACCAGTACAGGTGCGGGCTGAGCGAGCCCGGCCCCTCCTCGTAGGCGCGGTGCGCCTGCGCCTGCAACTCGTTCGCGGCCGCCACGGCGGCGCGGTAGCGGGCCCGCGGGTGGACCTCCGACATCCGCAGCGCGTGCGCGACGATCAGGCTCCGGTTCGGCGCGATGACCAGCGCGCCGTGCGGGCCGATCGGCAGGTACTCCTCCAGCCACGCCAGGTGGGTGACGGCGTAGAACGTCCAGCCGTGCAGCACCGACACCCGGACGCCGCCGAGGTCCTGCTCGTCGAGCTGGAGCGGTCCGTCGGCGCGCACGTTGGCGCGGCCGAGCATGAACAGCGCGTCGCCGGAGACCGGCCAGCCGTTCATCTCGTCGGTGGTGACCGTCCGGACGGTGGTGGGGGTGTCGACCACGACCGCCTCGATCAGCCCGGGCGCGAACGGCCGGGCCGCGAGCACGCCGTTGTCGGCCTCGGCCGGGTAGATCCGGGTGCGCAGCAGGTGCTGGGCGAGGTCGAAGTCGCTGAGGTCGAGGGGCTCCTCGATCGCGGTGACGATCGTGGTGACGTGGTCGGACACCAGCGCCGGCCAGTCGTCGCGCGGCACCATCCGGGCGAGCTGCCGCAGGTCGCGCATGCTGACGTGCAGCCGGTTGGCGCCCTCCAGCAGCATCACCTCGCCGGGCGCCCGATGGCAGGCGTAACCGAGGCTCTCGGCCACCAGTACCAGCAGCGAGTCCAGTGTTCCGTCGTCCCACGGGTCGGGACGGGCGTGCCGGCCGCTCATCGCACACCTCCCGGCGCTTCCAGGGTCAGTACGCCGCCGTCCGGCCCGGGGTTCAGATCGCCGGACGCGTCGAGCACCGCGGGCGCGCCGAGCTCGAGCGTGAACTGCCGGGCGCCGTGCCCGGCGGGCAGGCCGGCGAGGACGGGGACGCCGAGCGGCCCGAGCCGCGCGGCGAACACGGCGTCCAGCTCGGCGGGGTCGCCGGAGCGTTCCCACGAGCCGAGCGCGACGCCCGCCGCGCCGTCGAACCAGCCGGCCTGGAGCAGCTGGACGAGCATCCGGTCGATCCGGTACGGCGCCTCCGTGACGTCCTCCAGGAAAACGATGCGGCCCTTCGCGGGCGGCGGGGCGTACGGGGTGCCGAGCAGTGCGGTGATCAGGGTGAGGGTGCCGCCGGTGAGCGGGCCCTCGGCGCGTCCGGGGCGCAGGGCGTGCGTGCCGGGCAGCGCGACGGGGCCGCCGAACAGCGCGGCGCGCAGGCCGTCCAGGGTGGCGGCCAGGTCGCCGTGCGGGTCCGGGCCGCCGAAATCGGCGATCAGGCCGGCGGGCATCGGGCCGAACGACGTGGTGACGCCGAGGCGCGCGCCGAACGCCGCGTGCAGCGCGGTGATGTCGCTGGAGCCGTGCAGGATCTTCGGGGCGGCGGCTGCCTCCGCGGCGGCCGCGAGGGCGTCCCAGTCGAGGTGGTCGAGGACGCGGGTGGCGCCGTAGCCGCCGCGCGCGCAGATCACCGCGCGGACGCGCGGGTCGCACCAGGCGGCCTGGAGGTCGGCGGCGCGGTCGGCGTCGGCGCCGGCGAGCCGGTGCCAGTCGTCCCGGACGGGCCCCGGGGCGCCGAGGTTGACACGGTCGAGGGCGTGCTTGCCGACCACGACGTCAAGGCCGAGGTCGCGCAGCACCGCGCAGCCCGCCTCGAGCCGCGCCGGCTCGGCGGGACCGCTGGGCGCGACGACCGCGACCCGGTCCCCCGGGCGCAGACGTCCGTACCTGCGGGTCCTCCCCCGTGCCGGCCGTTCGCCGGGCAAGCCTGCGGCGGGCGCGTCGGACGGCCCCTCGACCCCCTCCGCGCGGGCGCCCCCGCTCATCAACCCGATCCCTCCTCGCACCGCAACGGATAGAGCTTGTCAGGATCCGGCCGCCAGCGGAAGGGGCGCCCGGTCACGACCCGCCAACGGATCAACGCCCGCCGCCGAGGGCGATGCGGGCCAGCCGCGGCAGCGCCTCGCCGATCGGCGTGCGCAGCACCGCGTCCGCCAGCCCATCGTAGGGGGTCGGCTCGGCGTTCATGATCACCAGCCGGGCGCCGTGGTCGGCGGCCTCCAGGCACAGCCCGGCGGCGGGCTGCACGGTGAGCGAGGTGCCGACGGCGAGGAACAGGTCGCAGGAGCGCGCCGCGGTGATCGCCGCGTCGAGGACGTCCTGCTCCAGCGCCTGCCCGAAGGAGATCGTCGCGGATTTCTGGATGCCGCCGCAGGCGGTGCAGGGCGGGTCGTCCTCGCCCGCGTCGACCCGGGCGAGGACCTCCGGCATCGGGGTGCGCAGGCCGCAGGACAGGCACACCGCGTCGCGCATGGTGCCGTGGATCTCGATCACGGTCTCCGGGCCGGACCCGGCCCGCTGGTGCAGCCCGTCGATGTTCTGGGTGATCAGCGCGCGCAGGCGGCCGGCCCGCTCCAGCTCGACGAGGGCGGCGTGCGCGGCGTTCGGCTCGGCGTGCCAGGCCGGATGGTCGCGGCGGGCGCGCCAGGAGCGCCGGCGCACCTCGGGGTCGGCGATGTAGGCGCCGATCGTGGACATGGCCTCGGCGGAGGGGTCCTTGGTCCAGACGCCCTGGGGGCCGCGGAAGTCGGGGATGCCGCTGTCGGTGGAGATCCCGGCGCCGGTGAGGACGGTGATCGACGCCGCCTGCGGCAGCAGCCCGGCGAGCGTGAGGGGTGCGTCCATTCCTCAAGGTTAGGGGCCGAACGATCCCGCGCGTCCCGGTTTCGGATGCCCGCTACGGTGCGTCACGGCCCGCCCGGCTCTCAAAAGGTGACAAACTTGTCCGGGTATGAGGTCGACGCCGCACATCCTGGTGATCAACGGCACCAAGGTCCACCGCCCGGTCTTCATCCTGGGCGCGCCGCACTCGGGTGCCGATCTCCTCGCGCGCGCCGTCAAGCGGTCCGCCGGGTTCCACCTCACCACCGGGCGTCCCGGCGTGCTCCGCGTGATCTACGCCTTCGCCCGCCGGCCCGCCATCGCCACCGAGCGCGGCACGGGGGCGGCCCGGGTGATCCGTGACGCCTACGCCGAGGCCTGGCAGATCTCCGCGCGGGCCTGCGCGGAGTGCCCGGACGACTGCCGGGAGCTGGCCGGGCTGCCGCCGCGCCCGGCGGTGCTGCGCGACCGGCCGGTGCACGACGGCGACGTGGAGGGGCCGTGCGTGCAGCCGCGTGGCATCGCCCGGTACGCCGACGCCTCCCCCGACCTGATCTACAGCGCCGACGTGCTGCTGGACGCGTTCCCCGACGCCCAACTCGTCCAGGTGATCCGGGACGGCCGGGACGCGGTCGCCGACATGCTCGCCGACGACCGGTGCCTGGCGTGGTTCAAGCCGGGGCTGGCCAACCTCGACACGGTCTTCCCGAACCCGTTCCTCGGGGTCGAGGACCACACCGACCGCAACCGCTGGCCGCGCGCGGCGACGGCGGTGAAGTGCGCGCTGCGCTGGCGCGGTTCGGTGCGCCTCAGCGCGAAGCTGCGGCTGCAGGTGCCCGAGGAGCAGCTGTTCACCGTCCGCTACGAGGACCTGGTCGCCCGGCCGCGCCGGGTCGCCGCCGAGATGTCGCGGTACCTGGACGCGGACCTGTCGAAGACGACCCTGTCCGGCCTCGTCCGGGCCGGGGGGCGCGGCGGGCCGGACGAGGCCGGCGCCGAGCACGCCGTCGGCGCCTGGCGGGACCGCCTGACGCCCCGACAGCTCGCGCAGGTCGAGAAGGTCGCGGGCACCGAGCTGCAGCGCCTCGGCTACCAGCTCAGCACGGACGCCTGAGCCCGGCGTCCCGCTACCCCGCGTCCCGCTACCCGGCGTCCCGCTACTCGGCGCCCAGCGGCTCGGCGCCCAGCGGCTCGGCGCCCAGCGGCTCGGTCGCCCGCTCCTCGTCCTTCTGGTGGGAGAACTGGGTCCGGTACAGCTCGGCGTACAGCCCGCCCTCCAGCAGCAGCTCCTCGTGGCGGCCGCGCTCGGCGACGCGGCCCTCCTCGATCACCAGGATCTGGTCGGCCTCCCGGATCGTGGACAGCCGGTGCGCGATCACCAGCGAGGTCCGTCCGGCCAGGGCCGTCCGCAGCGCCTCCTGGACGGCGGCCTCCGACTCGGAGTCCAGGTGCGCGGTCGCCTCGTCCAGCACCACCACCGAGGGCGCCTTCAGCAGCAGCCGCGCGATGGCCAGCCGCTGCTTCTCGCCGCCCGACAGCCGGTAGCCGCGGTCCCCGACGACGGTGTCGAGGCCCTCCGGCATGCCCGCGACGAGCCCGCCGATCTGCGCGGCGTCCAGCGCGGCGAGGATCTGCTCGTCGGTGGCGTCCGGGCGGGCATAGCGCATGTTCTCGCGGATCGTGTCGTGGAACAGGTGCGCGTCCTGGCTGACCACGCCGACCTCGGCGCGCAGCGAGTCGAGAGTGATGTCGCGGACGTCCACGCCGCCGATCCGCACCGCGCCGTCCGACACGTCGTACAGCCGCGACACCAGATGCGTGATGGTCGACTTGCCGGCGCCGGACGGGCCGACCAGCGCGACGAGCTGCCCGGGCTCGGCGGTGAAGTCGACGTCGTGCAGCACCTCCTTGCCGGGGGCGTGGTCGGCGCGGGCGATCGACTCCAGCGACGCCAGCGACACCTCGTCGGCGGACGGGTAGGCGAACCTGACGTGCTCGAACCGGATCGCCGGGGCGCCTCGCCGGGCGGCGCCGTTGCCGTTGGACCTGGCCGGCTCCGCCGCCCCGGCCTCGCGCGCCTCCGCCAGCGTCCGGGCCCCCTCGCGGTCGCGGATCAGCGGCTTGAGGTCGAGCACCTCGAAGACCCGGTCGAAGCTGACGAGCGCCGTCATGACGTCCACGTGGACGTTGGACAGCGCGGTGAGCGGGCCGTACATCCGGGTGAGCAGGGTGGCGAGGGCGACGAGCGTGCCGAGCTGGAAGCTGCCGTCGACGACCAGGTAGCCGCCGACGCCGTAGACCATCGCGGTGGCGAGCGCGGCGACGAGGGTCAGGCCGGTGAAGAACACCCGCCCGTACATGGCGGAGACGACCCCGATGTCGCGGACCCGCGCGGCGCGCCCGGAGAAGTTCTCCTCCTCCTCGGCGGGACGGCCGTAGAGCTTGGCGAGCATGGCGCCGGCGACGTTGAACCGCTCGGTCATGAGCGAGCTCATCTCGGCGTCCAGCACCATCTGCTCGCGACTGATCCGCGACAGCCGCTTGCCGACCCACTTGGCCGGCAGGATGAACACCGGGAGCAGCAGCAGGGCGATCACCGTCACCTGCCAGGACAGGATCATCATCGTGACCAGCACCAGGATCAGGCTGATCACGTTGGAGACCACCGACGACAGCGTGGTGGTGAGCGCCCGCTGCGCCCCGATGACGTCGTTGTTGAGCCGGCTGACGAGGGACCCGGTCTGCGCCCGCATGAAGAACGCGACGGGCTGGCGCTGGACGTGCCCGAACACCTCGCTGCGCAGGTCGTAGATCAGGCCCTCGCCGATGCGCGCGGAGTACCAGCGCTGCGCGAGCCCGAGCACCGCGTCCATCAGGGCGAGCCCGGCCACCGCGACGGCGAGCCAGATCACCAGGTCCTGCCGGTGGTGCAGGATGCCGCGGTCGATGATCGACTTCAGCAGCAGCGGGTTGGCGACGACGACCAGCGCGGCGAGCGCGTTCAGGCCGAGGAACAGGACCAGGTCGCGGCTGTAGGGGCGGGCGTAGCCCGCGATCCGCTTGATCGTGCCGGGCTTGAGCCGCTGCTGCGTGACCGACTCGTCCCGCCGGAACGAGGCCATCACCTGCCAGCCGTTGCCCGGCATTCCCGGCATGCCCACTACTGCCTCCGAGGGGTCGCCGCGCGCCCGGCGGGAGCGAGGGCGCGCTGGAACGTAATCAAGTAAGCATCTCAGTATCCGCCGGGACAACGCGCGCCCGGCCGCCGCGCTTCCCCGCTCCGCTCACGGCGTAACGGCTCTGGACTTCCCGCCCGAACCGGTGGTTAATGTGATCAACAACTTCAGGCTCTCACCCCCCAGGAGCCCCTGTGTCCCAGCGCTCACCACAGCGCACGCGCATGCGCCCGTCACGAGCGGGCGCGGCCGCCGCCGCACTGGCCGCCGCCGCCGCGCTGCTCGCCGCCGCACTGCCCGCCGCGTCCGCGTCCGCGAGATCCGCGCCCGCCGCGCCGCCGCACCGGCTGACCGTCGCCGACGGCGAGACCCAGCCGGTGTTCTCGCGCGCCGACGCCGTCACGCAGACCGTGAACATCGAGACCACCGCCGACAGCGACCACGACGGCGTGCGCGACCGCGTCCAGCTGCGGATCATGCGGCCGAAGGAGACCGACACCGCCGGCCTCAAGGTCCCGACGATCATGGAGCCGAGCCCGTACTGGGCCGGCATCAACGACGTCCCGAACCACCCGGTGGACATCGGCGACGCGCGGGCCCGCGCGCTGACGACCACCCAGCGGAACCTCGCGGAGATGTTCCCCGGCTACTACGACAACTACTTCCTGCCGCGCGGGTACGCCGTCGCCGACCTCGACAGCATCGGGACGGGCGGCTCCACCGGCTGCCCGACGTCCGGGGACCGCAGCGAGCAGGCGGGCGCCAAGGCCGCCGTCGACTGGCTGAACGGCCGCGCCCGCGGCTGGGCGCCGGACGGCACGCCCGTCACGGCCACCTGGTCCACCGGGAACGTCGGCATGATCGGCCAGTCCTACGACGGGACGCTGCCGAACATGGCCGCGGCGTCCGGCGTCGAGGGCCTGAAGGCCATCGTCCCGATCGCCGGGATCAGCAGCTGGTACGACTACTACCGCGCGGGCGGCGGCGTCGTCGCGCCGGGCGGCTACCAGGGCGAGGACCTGGACGTGCTGGCGAAGGCCGTGCTGACCCGCAAGGACCCCGAGGTCTGCCAGAGGGTCATCGATCAGATCGAGGCGACCCAGGACCGCGAGACCGGCGACTACGGCAAGGTCTGGGCCGAGCGCGACTACGTCGGCCAGGCGCGGAACGTGCACGCGGCCGTCATGGTGGTGCACGGGCTCAACGACTGGAACGTGAAGCTCAAGAACTCCGTCCAGTGGTGGGACGCGCTGAAGAAGGCGGGTGTGCCGCGCAAGCTGTGGCTGCACCAGGGCAACCACTCCACGCCGTTCCGCTGGCGCGTGGAGGAGTGGCTGCGGCAGACGCTCCACTGGTTCGACCGCTACCTGTACGGGATCCGCAACGGGATCGACAGGGAGCCGCGCGTCGACATCGAGCACGCGGACGGGACCTGGGAGACCGCCAAGGACTGGCCCGTTCCGGGGACCCGCACCGTCCCCGTCCACCTGGACGCGGGCCCGGCCGGCCAGCCCGGCACGCTCGATCTGAGGGCCGGAGCGGGCGCCACGCAGTCGTTCACCGACGCGGGCAGGACCCGCACCGCCGAGGACCTGCTCGCGAACGAGGGCCAGGCCGATCCGAACCGGCTCGCCTACCTCACCGGGACGCTGGACCGCCCCGTCCGGATCGACGGCACCCCGTCGATGTCGCTGCGCGCGTCCCTGGACGGCCGCTCGCCCTACCTGACGGCGCTGCTGGTCGACTACGGCACCGACAGCCGGCCGACCGGCGCCCGCGTCGACACCGGGCAGAGGGTCTGCTACGGGCAGAGCGTCCCGGGCGACGAGGGCTGCACCACCCGGCAGGCCCTCGCCATGCAGACCGCCCCGTACAAGATCATCACGCGGGGCTGGCTGGACGCGCGGAACCGGAAGAGCTTCAGCCGCACCGACCCGATCGCGCCGGGACGCGCCTACGCGTTCCGGTGGGACCTCCAGCCGACCGACTACACCGTCAAGGCCGGTCACCGGCTCGGCGTGATCCTGCTGTCCACCGACCACGACTACACGCTGCGCTACCCCGCCGGAACCGTCGTCACGGCGAGGACGGGCGTCAGCGGCATCGACCTCCCGCTCGCCCGCGGCGGCCGCGAGGCCCTCGGCTGACCTGCGTTGCCTCGCGGCGAGCCGCCGTCATGGACGCACCCATGACGGCGGCTCGCCGCACGTCAACGATGGCGGGAGCGGGGCGCGTGCGCAGAAGGCGGGAGGGTCACTTGCCGAAGAGCTCGCGGAGGCGGCCGATCTGCTCGCGGCGCTCGGCGGCGCACTGCTGCTCCAGGCTGTTCTGCGGCGCCTCCCACAGCAGCCGCTTGGTGGCCACGGCGGCACCGGGGTTCACGGCGAGGAGGGACGCGACGAGCTCGGCGACGGCGGCGTCCAGGCCGTCGCGCGGCACGACGATCTCGGCGAGGCCGAGCCGGGCCGCCTCCTCGGCGTGCACGGTCCGGGCCGTCAGGCACAGCTCCAGGGCGCGCCCGATCCCGACGATCTCCACCAGCGGCTTGGTGCCTGTGAGGTCGGGGACGAGCCCGAGCGCGGGCTCCTTCATGCAGAACTTGACGTCGTCGGCGGCGACGCGGATGTCGCAGGCCAGGGCGAGCTGGAACCCGCCGCCGATGGCGTGCCCGTGCACCGCCGCGACGGTGACGATCTCGGGGCGCCGCAGCCAGGTGTACCCCTCCTGCAGCTCGGCGATGAAGCGGTCGGTCGCCGCGGCGTCGGAGCCGTCGGCGAAGCCCTCGCCGCCCTCGCCGGAGAACATCGACAGGTCGATGCCCGCCGAGAACGAGGGACCGGCGCCGCGCAGCACGACCACCCGCACGCCCTCCGGCAGCGACCGCCCGATCGCCGCCAGGCCGCGCCAGGTGGCGAACGTCATGGCGTTGCGCCGCTCCGGCCGGTTCAGCGTGACGGTCGCGACCGCCCCGTCGACCTCCAGCCGCAGCCCGGCCTCGGCCAGTGCCTCCTCCGCCGGCCCGGCCGCGGTGGCCGTCTCCACCCCGGCGTTCGCGTCCGCCATCGACACTTCCCCTTCCGACGAGCACGGCGGGCCCGCCCCGCCGTCCACGAGGCGGGACCCGTCCTGCCCGCCGCCGCGACCGAACCCTACTCGGTGGGCCGCGGCGACGGATCAGGCGGTGCGCTCATCCGGGGGAAGTCGTCCGTCCCGGACCTCGGGCCGTGGTGGACCCGCGTCCGTTCGGAACGTTCGTCCGGTCAGGACTTCTTGCCCCGGGTCGCGCCGCCGCGACCGCGCAGGTTGACTCCCGACTCCGTCAGGATCCGGTGGATGAAGCCGTACGAGCGGCCGGTGGCGGCTGCCAGGGCGCGGATGCTCTCGCCGGAGTCGTACCTCTTCTTGAGGTCCGCCGCCAGCTTGTCGCGCTCGGCACCGGTCACGCGGGTGCCCTTCTTGAGGGTGTCGGCCACGAGTACCTCCCGTAGTGATGTGGTGACCGCTGCGTTATCCCCCGCCATGATCAGTCATTCCCGCGCGTTCGGCTACCCACTCGGCCAGAAAAGATCTGCGGAAGGCACCCTGCAGGTCACGCAAGTGCCACCAGATCGGCAAACTCGTCACTCCAGATGTCTTCGACACCATCGGGCAGCAAAATCACTCTTTCCGGCCGCAGCGCGTCCACCGCACCCTCATCGTGGGTCACCAGGACGATGGCCCCGGCGAAGGTGCGCAGCGCCCCGAGGATCTCCTCGCGGCTGGCCGGATCGAGGTTGTTGGTGGGCTCGTCCAGCAGCAGGACGTTGGCGCTGGACACCACCAGCATCGCCAGTGCCAGCCGGGTCTTCTCGCCGCCGGACAGCACGCCCGCGGGCTTGTCGACGTCGTCGCCGGAGAACAGGAACGAGCCCAGGATCTTGCGGACCTCGACGGGTGCGAGGCCGGGCGCGGCCGACTGCATGTTCTCCAGCACCGAGCGCTCCACGTCGAGCGTCTCGTGCTCCTGGGCGTAGTAGCCGATCCGCAGCCCGTGCCCGGCCACGACGGTCCCGGTGTCGGGCTTGTCGACCCCCGCCAGCATGCGCAGAAGGGTGGTCTTCCCCGCCCCGTTCAGGCCCAGCACGACGACGCGGCTGCCCCGGTCGATGGCCAGGTCCACGTCGGTGAAAATCTCCAAAGATCCGTACGATTTCGACAAACCCTCGGCGGTAAGGGGGGTTTTGCCACAAGGTGCCGGGTCCGGGAAGCGAATTTTGGCCACCTTGTCGGCCTGCCGCTCCCCCTCGACGCCGGCGAGCAGCTGCCGGGCCCGCCGGTCCATCTGCTGCGCCGCCTTGGCCTTGGTCGCCTTCGCGCGCATCTTGTCGGCCTGCGACAGCAGCGCCGACGCCTGCCGCTGCGCGTTGGCCGTCTCGCGCCTGCGCCGCCGCTCGTCGGTCTCCCGCTGGTCGAGGTACTTCTTCCAGCCGACGTTGTAGATGTCGATCACGCTGCGGTTGGCGTCCAGGTGGAAGACCCGGTTCACCACCACGCCGAGCAGGTCGACGTCGTGGCTGATCACGACCAGGCCGCCCTGGTGCGACTTCAGGAAGTCGCGCAGCCAGACGATCGAGTCGGCGTCCAGGTGGTTGGTCGGCTCGTCCAGCAGCAGCGTGTCGGCGCCGGAGAACAGGATGCGGGCCAGCTCGACGCGGCGCCGCTGCCCGCCCGACAGGGTGCCGAGCGGCTGCCCCAGCACCCGGTCGGGGAGCCCGAGGCTGGAGGCGATCGAGGCGGCCTCGGCCTCGGCGGAGTAGCCGCCGAGCACGTGCAGCCGCTCCTCGAGCCGCCCGTACCGGCGGACGGCCTTGTCGCGCTCCTCGCCGGTCGCGGTGGCCATCGCCTCCTCGGCGGCGCGCAGCTTGCGGACGACCTCGTCCAGCCCGCGGGCCGACAGGATGCGGTCGCGGGCCAGCTCGTCGAGGTCGACGCCGCGCGGGTCCTGCGGGAGGTAGCCGATGGTGCCCGACGACGTGACGCCGCCCTGCGCGGGGATCGACTCCCCGGCCAGCACCTTGGTGAGGGTGGTCTTGCCCGCGCCGTTGCGGCCGACCAGGCCGACCCGGTCGCCGGGGTTGACCCGGAACGAGGCGGACTCGATCAGCAGCCGGGACCCGGCGCGCAGCTCGATGTCTTTCGCGATGATCACTGTGACAGGGCTCCCCTGACGGACGGCTCGATGGACAGGCGCACGAAACAGCGCGCCGCGCGGTCCATCCGACCGGGGCGCGCTGGGCGGCCTGTCAACTCGGGAGCGAAACCATCACCACAGTGTACGTGACACGCGGGCCGCTCCCGGCCATGCCGATCGGGCCGGGCGGATGTGTGAACGCCGCGCCGCGGGCCAGGATGGGAGTACGGCGGGCGACGGCGGACGCCCGGGGCCGGACGCCCCGGCACGAAGGAGTGTGAGTCGGATGACCCAGGTCACGGGCAACCTGCCGGACGGGACGCCCAACTGGCTGGACATCGGCGTGCCCGACATCGAGCGGGCCAGGACGTTCTACGGGACGCTCCTCGGCTGGCAGTTCGAGGACGCGGGGCCGGAGGCGGGCCACTACAACCAGTGCAAGCTGCGCGGAGCGCCGGTCGCGGGGATGATGCAGAACCCGGACGACGCGCCGGACGAGTACTGGTGGACCGTCTACTTCGCCGCGGACGACTGCGACGGCCTCGCCAAGCGGGCCGCGGACGCGGGGGGCGCGGTGGTCGTGCCGCCCATGGACGTGATGTCGATCGGCCGCATGGCGATCGTCAGGGACCCGCAGGGCGGGCAGTTCGGGCTGTGGCAGGGGCGGGAGCACCACGGCTCGGCGATCGTGAACGAGCCGGGCTCGTTCGTCTGGAACGAGCTGGTCACACCCGACGCCAAGGCGGCGGGCGACTTCTACCAGGCGGTGTTCGGCTACGAGCTCGAGCCGATGCCGGGCGACATGGACTACACCGTCCTGCGGCGCGCCTCCGACGGGCGCTACGTCGGCGGGATGCTCGGCGGCGCGGACATGGTGCTCGGTAATGGCCGGACCGCCGTGCCGACGTGGATGACCTACTTCGCGGTCGACGACGCGGACGAGGCGGTCCGGAAGGTCACCGCGGGCGGCGGCACGGTCGACTCGGGGCCCGCCGACAGCCCGTACGGCCGGTCCGCGGCCGTACGGGACCCGTTCGGGGTGCCGTTCCACGTGATGAAGCCCGCGCCCGAGCAGGGATGACCGCCCGCGGGGGCCCGGGGCGCC
>NZ_JBEPCJ010000057.1:0-70243 GCF_040299565.1 Spirillospora sp. NPDC000708 | reverse complement strand
CAACAACCACTCAGGGCGCCGGCACCTTTGTCGGTCCCGGCGCCGTCGTGTGGCCGAGCGTTATGCGGCGGGCGCGCGCCTCACGGGACGAGGACGAACTTGCGCCCGGCCCCCGCCATGGACTGCGCGTAGGCGTCGGCGCCCTGCTCCAGCGGGACCGCGGTGGCGCGGACGGCGTCCGCGATGCCCACCCCGCCGAGCAGCACGGCGGCGGCGAGCTCGTCCTGGTAGCGCCGGACGGGCGTCGCGCCGGAGCTGACCGTGATGGCCTTGGACCAGATGCCGCCGAGCCAGACGCCCAGGGGCGGCCGCGCACCGGGGGCGCCCGCCGGGTACACGCCCGCGACGGAGATGGCGCCGCCGTGGCGCACCACCCCGATGATGTCGTTGAGCGCCGCCGCGACGGGGGTCCGGCCGTCCGCTCCGGCCGCCGCCACCGTCGCGTCGGAGACGCCGACGCAGTCGATGCCCGCGTCCACGTACGGGACGCCGACGGTCTCGGCGACGATCTCGGCCGGTTCGCCGGACGCCAGGTCCGCGGCGGCGAACCCGGCGTCGCGGGCGTGCGCGAGCCGCTCGGCGTTGAGGTCGCCGACGATCACGGCGGCGGCGCCGAGCATCCGGCACGCGACCGCCGAGGCGAGGCCGACCGGCCCGGCCCCGGCGACGTAGACGGTGGAGCCGGGGCCGACGCCGGCGGAGCGGGCCGCGTGGTAGCCGGTGGGCAGGATGTCGCCGATCATGGCGACGTCCAGCAGCCGCTCGCGGGCGCGGTCGGCGTCGGCGAAGACGTGCAGGTTGAAGTCCGCGTACGGGACCAGCGCGTACTCGGCCTGCATGCCGGCCCATCCGCCGAAGCCCTCGCCCATCCCGTAGGTGGCGCCGGGCCGGGCCGGGTTCGTGCGCAGGCAGTGCCCGGTGCGCCCGGCCCGGCAGTTCGCGCACCGCCCGCAGGCGACGTTGAACGGCACCGAGCACACGTCGCCGACCCTGACGCGCTCCACGTCCCGGCCCGTCTCGACGACGACGCCGGTCAGCTCGTGCCCGAGGACCATGCCCTCGGCGGCGCCCGGCCCGTGCAGCGTGTGCAGGTCGGACCCGCAGACGCAGGTCGCCAGCGTCCGCACGATCACGCCGTGGTCGCAGCGGCGGGGCAGCACGCCGGGCGCCGCCCGGGTCTCCAGGGCGGGCATCGGCGCCTCGCCCACGACCGCGCGTCCGGGCCCGGCGTACACGACGGCGCGCTGCGTCCCGTTCGGGGACGCTCCCCCGCCGGACGGTCCGGCGCCGGTCACAGCGGCGCCGGTCACAGCGAGCCCGACGCCTCGTGCGAGCGCCCGCCGCGCTTGCCCGGCAGCAGGACCCGCTCCAGCACCTCCACGAGGACGAACAGCACGAACCCGATCACCGTCAGCCAGGCGATCGAGGCGAACACCGTCAGGCTGTCCATGTCGCCGCGGGCGGTGATGAGCAGGACGCCGAGGCCCTTGTCGGCGCCGACGAACTCGGCCACCACCGCGCCGACGACGGCGAGGGTGATGCCGACCTTGACGCCCGCGAAGATGCTCGGCAGGGCCCACGGCCAGCGGATCTTCCAGAACGCCTGCCAGCGGCTCGCGCCCATCGACCGGACCAGCATCAGGCTCTCCGGGCGGGCCGCCTTGAAGCCGACGAGCGAGTCGATGACCACCGGGAAGAAGCAGATCAGCGCGACCATCAGCACCTTCGGCAGCTGGCCGAAGCCGAACCAGATGATGAACAGCGGCGCGATCGCCACCTTCGGCACCACCTGCGCGATGATCAGCAGCGGGTAGATCGCGCGCCGCGCGACGCCGCTGTAGACCATGGCGACCGCGATGGGCAGCGCGACCACCACGGCCAGCGCGAACCCGGCGAAGATCGCCACGATGGTCGGCACGGACTGGTCGGCGAACGTGCCGAAGTCGCCGAACATCTTCCCCACGACGTCGCCGGGCGCGGGGAGCACGTACTCCTCCACCGCGCCGGACGCGCAGACGGCCTGCCACACCGCGACGATGATCGCGACCAGGATCAGCGGCAGCACCCAGTCGGCGGCCCGGGACTCCAGGAACCGCTTCCCCGCCGGACGCCGGGCCGCCCGCGCCTGGGCGGCGGGCCGCTCCGGGGCGGGCGGCGTCGCCCCGCCGCCCGCCGGTCCCGGCCCCTGCCCTGTCCTCTTTCGGGCGTGCTTGGACCGCACCGTGCCGCTCACTTGGGCTCCTCCCTCAGGACGCCGAGGTTCTCGAAGACGCCGCGGATCTCGCCGACGAGGTCGGCGAACTCCCGGCCGGTCCGCGCGCTCAGGTGCCGCGGGCGCTCCAGCGGCACCCGGAACTCGGCGGCGATGCGGGCCGGGCGCGGCGAGAACACCAGCACCCGGTCGGCGAGGAAGACGGCCTCGTCGATGCTGTGGGTGACGAAGACGACCGTCTTGCGGCGCTCCATCCACATCCGCTGCAGGTCGATCTGGATCTGGTCGCGGGTGAGGGCGTCGAGCGCGCCGAACGGCTCGTCCATCACCAGGATCTGCGGGTCGTGCAGCAGCGCCCGGCACAGCGCCACGCGCTGCTGCATGCCGCCGGACAGCTCGTCGGGGTAGGAGTCCTCGAACCCGCCGAGGCCGACCTGCCCGAGCAGTTCGCGGGCGCGCCGCTCGGCCTCCTGCCGGGGCGCGCGGCGGATCTCGCTCTGCAGCAGGACGTTCTGCAGCGCCGTCCGCCAGGGCAGCAGCTCCGCGCCCTGGAAGACGAACCCGAGGTCGGTGTAGGGCTTGAGGACCGGTTCGCCCTGCACCCGCACCTGGCCGGTGGACGGCTGGGTCAGCCCGGCGAGGGCCATCAGCAGGGTGCTCTTGCCGCAGCCGCTCGGCCCGACGATGGCGAGGAACTCGCCGCGCTCCAGCTCGAAGGACATCTCGCTGACCGCGGTGACCGCGTCGAAGGACTTGGTGAACCGGTCGAACTCGATGAAGGGGGCGGTCGCGCCGGCCATCGGCTACTTCCCTCCGAACGCGTCGGAGCAGCCGGACAGGAAGGCGTTGCTCGCGGCGTCCGCCGGGGTGATCTTGCCGGGGTCGACGCCGCCGTACTGCTCCATCACCCGGATGGTGCTCTTCCAGTCGTCGGCGGAGGTGCAGCCGAACGGCTGGCCCTTCGTCCGGTCGGTGGTGAGCAGCTTCGCGGACGCCTGCCACTGCTGCTTGACGACCTCCTTGGAGAGGCTGGTCGTCTTCACGAACGAGAAGAAGGACTCCACCGCCGCGTCGGTGTCGGCGTCGGTCGCCTGCACCGCCTCGGCCGTCGCGGCGAGGAACTTGCGGAGCGTGCCGGCGTCGCCGTCGGCGAACTTCTTCGAGGTGACGATGCCGGAGCTGAGCACGTCGAGACCGGAGTCGGCGTAGCCGAGGACGGTCAGGTCGCACTTGCACTTGACCTTCATGTTCGGCTCGGTGACGTTGAGGAGCCCGAAGGTGAACTGCGTCTTGCCCTGGACGAACAGGCTGTCGCGGGTCGGCACGTCGACCTTGTTGAGCTTGACCGAGTCCGGGTCGAGGCCGGTGGCCTTGGCGAACGCGGGGAAGACCGTCTCGGGCGCGGAGCCGGCGGTGAACCCGGCGGTCTTGCCCGCCAGGTCCTTGGCACCGGTGATGCCGGAGTCCTTGCGGGCGAAGACGGCCAGCGGCGACTTCTGCACCATCCCGGCGACCATCTTCACCGGCATGTGCTTGCCGACGGCCTGCACCAGCGCGCCGGCGTCGGCGTAGCCGATGTCGTCCGAGCCGTTGGCGACCGTCTGCAGGGTGGTCGCCGACCCCTTCCCCGGGTTGAGCGTGACGTTGAGGCCGTGCTTGGCGTAGATGCCCTTCTGCACGCCCACGATGAGGGGCAGGACGGCGCCGGTGTAGAAGACGTCGGTGCGGACGGTGACCTTCGTGCGTCCGGAGGCGTCCTTCTCCGGCTTCGAGTCCCCGCATGCCGAGAGGGCGAGTGCCGCCGTCAGCGCCAGTGCGGCGCCGGAAAGGGCCCGGCGGCCCCGGCGGCTCCGGCGGGCCGTGCGGACGGCGGCGAAAGCTATGTGCATCGTGACCTCGTGTGAAAGCTGGCTCGGCGGCGCGGGCTGGGGGCCGTCCGTGGCGGTGCGCGGCCGTCCGAGCGGTGTCCCGCCGGGGGCTCGGCGGCAGGTGGTTCGCCCCGAAGTATCTGGGACCTAAATTACTTGTGTCAAGATATCTTGGTTCCGCTATTGTTTCGGACGGCTCACGGATCCGCCCCACTCATCACACGGACGGTGCAATGGACGACGGTGCAACGGACACGGTCGGGAAGGCATTGGACGACTGGCGCCGGGAGCGTCCGGACCTCGACCCCTCGCCGATCGGCGTCTTCGGCCGCCTCCGCCACGTCGCCGAACTCTCCCGCCAGGAGCTCGAGGCGTTCCTCGCCCCGTACGACCTGACGCCGAAGTCCTTCGACGTGCTGGCCAACCTGCGCCGCGGCGGCCCGCCCTACCGCAAGACGCCCTCCGAGCTCGCCGAGTCCTCGCTGCTGTCCAGCGGCGCGATGACCGGCCGGCTGGACGCGCTCGAACGGCAGGGCCTCATCCGGCGCAGCCCCCACCCGAACGACCGGCGGGTGATGTTCGCCGAGCTGACGCAGGTCGGCCTCGGCCTCATCGACGACGTGTTCGCCCGCCACCTGGCGAACGAGGAGACCCTGCTCGCCGGGCTGACGGCGGAGCAGCGCGCGCGGGTCATCGACGGCCTGCTCCTGCTGCAGCGGTCCATCGAGTCCGCCGTCGCCGGCCGTGCCGTCGCCCCGCCGCGCCGCCCGCGCCGCTCGTCCCGCAACTCCGTCTGACGTCCGGGAGGCGCCGCTCCTCACGGGGCCCTGTTCCTCATGGGCACTGCTCCTCACGGGCACTGCCCTCATGAGGCCCAGGGGAGCGGCTCCTCCGCCAGGTCCCAGTAGACGCTCTTCTGCCGCGCGTAGGCGAGGATCCCCTCGCGGCCCTTCTCGCGGCCGATCCCGCTGGCCTTCATGCCGCCGAACGGCGTCGAGATGCTGAACTGCTTGTAGGTGTTGATCCAGACCGTGCCCGCCTCGATCCGGCGGGCGACGCGCCAGGCCCGCCGGTAGTCGCGCGTCCAGATCCCGCAGGCCAGCCCGTACACCGAGGCGTTGGCCTGCGCGATCAGGTCGTCCTCGTCCTCGAACGGCAGCGCCACGAGGACGGGGCCGAAGATCTCCTCCTGGCACGTGGCCGAGCCGTTCGGCAGCCCGTCCAGGACCGTCGGCAGGTAGTAGGCGCCCCGCGACCACGCGTCGCCCTCCGGCGCCCGCCCGCCGCACAGCACCCGCGCCCCTTCCGCGCGGGCCCGGTCGACCATCCCGGCGACCCGGTCCCGGTGGGCGTGCGTCACCAGCGGCGCGACCTGCGTCGCCGGGTCGGTCCCCGGCCCGACGCGGAGCCGCCCGGCGCGCGCGACGAGCTCGTCCACGACCTGCCGGTACACCGAGGAGTGGACGAAGACGCGCGAGCCGGCGATGCAGCTCTGCCCGGACGAGGAGAAGACGCCGAACAGCAGGCCCGCGATGGTCCGCTCCAGGTCGGCGTCGGGGAACACGATCGTCGGGGACTTCCCGCCCAGCTCCAGCGAGACCGGCATGATCTTCTCCGCGGCCGCCGCGCCGATGGCGCGCCCGGTGGCGGTGCCGCCGGTGAACGACACCTTGCCGACGCCGGGGTGCCGGACGATCGCGTCGCCGGTGACGCCGCCGGGTCCGGGCAGGACCGACAGCAGGCCCGCCGGCAGCCCGGCCTCCTCGACCACCCGGCCGAGGGCGAGCGCCACCAGCGGGGTCCACTCGGCCGGCTTCAGCACGACCGCGTTGCCCGCCGCGAGCGCCGGGGCGATCTTCTGCGCGTCGCTGGCGATCGGCGAGTTCCACGGGGTGATGGCGCCGACCACGCCGATCGGCTCGTGCACGCTCATGCTCAGGTAGGGCCCGCGCGAGGGCGTGAGGTCCCCCTCCAGCGTCTCCAGCGCCGCCGCGAAGTAGCGGAACGTGGCCTGCGCGCTGTGCACCAGCGCGCGGGTCTCGTTGATCGACTTGCCGGTGTCGCGCGTCTGGAGCGCCGCGAGCCGCTCGGCCGAGCCGGCGATCCCGTCGGCGATCCAGACGAGGTACCGGGCGCGCTCGTGCGGCAGCAGGTCGCGCCAGGCGGGGTCGGCCGCCGCGGCGGCGCCGGCCCGCACCGCCTCGTCCACGTCGGCGGCGTCCGCGCCGTGCAGGCGGGCGATCACCGTCCCGTCCAGGGGGCTGAGCGAGGCGAACCCCGCCCCGGACCCGCGCCGCCAGACCCCGCCGACCAGGATCTCGTCCGCACCGCCAGCGTCCATCGCCTCGCCCTCCCGTGTCCGTAGATAGCTTGGAGCAAAGATATCAAGAACCCAGCTTTTTCGGGGTATTGCGCCCGGACTCTTTCTGAATCTAATGTCAGCTTCATTCTCGGCACGGATCGGAGCTGGCATGTGCGACGGGCAGGCGGACGGGACGGCGGCGGCACGGCCGTCGCGGCGGGCGGTCATCGGATCGGCGGCGGTGGCGGGGATGGCCGCCCTCGGCGCGGTCGGCGCCCCGGGCCGGGCGCTCGCGGCGCCGGCGCGGCCCGACCGCGGCCCGTCGGACGCGCGGACGAGGCTGGTGCTGCTCGGCACGGCGGGCGGGCCGGTGCCGATCGCGGAGCGGTTCGGGATCTCCAGCGCGGTGGTGGTCGGCGATCGGACGTACCTGTTCGACGCCGGGCGGGGGTCCGTCAGCCAGTACGTGCGGGCCGGGCTCCCGCTGAAGTCGCTGCGGGCCGTCTTCGTGACGCACCTGCACGCCGACCACACGGCCGACCTGTTCAACTACCTGATGCTGGCGCAGGTGAGCCCGGACGGTGACGCGCTGGTGCCGCCGGTGCGGGTGCTCGGGCCGGGCCCGGCCGGAGCGATGGGGCCGCCGTTCGCGGGGCCGCGCCCCGTCCCGAACGTCAACCCGGACGACCCCACGCCGGGCCTGAAGGACCTGATCAACGGCAGCCTCGCCGCGAACGCCTACACGTTCAACATCTACGGGCGGGAGGGGGCGACGCCGCTCCACCCGGAGTCGATCCTGGACCTCACCGAGATCGACGTGTCCCGGACCGGCGCGGACCCGCTGAAGAACCGCGCCCCGCGCATCCGCCCGTTCACGGTGTTCGAGGACGACCGGATCCGCGTGCAGGCGACGCTCGGCGCGCACGGCCTGGTGTTCCCCGCGTTCGGGTTCCGCTGCGAGACGCCGGACGGCGTGATCGCCTTCTCCGGCGACACCGGGTACCACGAGAACATCATCGAGCTGGCGCACGGCAGCGACGTCCTCGTGCACGAGGCCGTCAGCGTGAACTACTACAAGGACAAGAACCAGAACGAGGCGTTCATCGAGCACCTGAAGGAGGCGCACACCGACGTCACGCAGGTCGGGGACGTGGCGCGGCTGGCGGGCGCCGGGAAGCTCGTCCTCAGCCATCTCGGCCCGGCGAAGCCGAGCATGGTGCCGGACCGGGTCTGGTACCAGGGCGCCCGCAAGTCGTACCGGGGGCCGGTGGTCGTCGGGAACGACCTGGTGACCGTCCCGCTGCCGCGGAAGCGGGGCTGACGTCGTGGAACGATCCATCGAGCGCCTCGCGGACGAGTTCATCGCCGCCGTCGAGGCCGGGGACCTGGACGCCATCCGCACGTCCCTCTACGCCCCGGACGCGGAGATCTGGCACAACACCGACGACAAGGTGATCGGCCCCGAGGAGAACCTGCGGGTGCTGAGCTGGCTCACCGCCACCCTCCGCGACATGCGGTACACCGAGATCCGGCGCCGACTCACGCCGGACGGGTACGTCCAGCAGCACGTCCTGCGGGGCGTCGTGCCGGACGGCACGGAGCTGACGCTGCGGGCCTGCTTCATCGTGACGGTGAAGGACGACCGCATCACCCGCCTGGACGAGTACATGGACCCGACCCAGAGCCGCTGCCTGGACCCGTACCGCCCCGCCCGCTGAGCGGTGGCGTGTCAGGAGCCCCAGGCCAGGGGGAGGGTGTCCAGGCCCAGGACGAGGCTGGCGTGCTCGGTGGGGCAGGCGCCGTCGGGGACGCGGTAGTGCGGGATGCGGCGGTGCCACTCCTCCACGGCGACGCGCAGTTCCAAGCGGGCCAGGTGCGAGCCGAGGCAGCGGTGCGGTCCGGCGCCGAAGGCGATGTGCCGGTTGGGCGTGCGGTCGAAGTCGACGGTCCGCGGGTCGGGGAACGCGCGGGGATCGCGGTTGGCCATCGCGAGCGGCAGCATGACCATGTCGCCCGCGCCCATGGGGCAGCCGTGGGACGCGGCGTCCGTGACGCGTTTGCGGGCGGGCAGCACCAGGGAGTAGGCGCGCAGCAGTTCCTCGACGGCGTCCGGGACGATGCCGGGATCCGCCGTGATCCGGGCCCGGTCGGCGTCGTGGCGGGCGAGGTGCCAGAACGAGTACGACAGCTGCGCGGCGACGGTGTCGAGCCCGGCCAGGAACAGCAGGGTGCACAGTTGCAGCAGCTCGTCGTCGGTGACGGGCCTGCCGTCCGGCTCGAACGCGAGCGCGGCGCTGACGACGTCGTCGCGCGGGTCCCGCCGCCGCTCGGCGATCAGCTCCCGGAACAGGGCCGCCACGCTCCGCATGGCCTCGGTGCGCCCGCCCTCGGCCGGGGGCGCGTGCAGGATCGCGTACTCCCACCGCAGGAACTCCTCCAGCCGGTCGACCGGGAGGCCCATGAACTCCAGGAAGACGGCCGTCGGGTAGCGGCGGGCGAAGTCCGTGACGAAGTCGCACTCCCCCCGGCCGGCCAGCGCGTCGATCAGCTCGCCGCACCGCCGTCGGACGCCGTCCTCCATCGCGGCGGCGCGGGCGGGGGTGAACAGCGGGCGCAGCAGCCGCCGCCAGGTGGTGTGCTCGGGCGGGTCCAGCATGACCGGGATCCACCGGTAGGACGGGTCCGGGTCGGTGACGGCGATGGCCCGGCTGGAGTGCGACGCGGTGTCCTGGTAGGCGGCGAGGATGTCGGCGTACCGGGTCAGCACCCAGAACCCGTGCCGGGCGCCGCTGTGGAAGGCCGGGCAGCGCTCGCGGAGCTCGTCCAGCATCGCGTGGGTGGTCCCGGCCGGGCGGGGCTCGCCGAACGGGTCGAAGTCGATCCGAGGATGGCTCATGGCACTCCCGCTCGCCGCGCGCGGCCCCGCGGCCGCACGCCGGCGATCATAGGCTCCGGGGGCGCCCCCGGCTGGGATCCCCCGTTTCGGACGCGCTCAAATCCCGGGGCGGCCGGTCGGCATCCAGGGCGGGCGGGTGCGCTCGTAGGCGGTGACGGCCTCGTCGCGGGCGAGCGTCAGGTCGATCTCGTCGAGGCCGTGGACGAGCCGGTGGTGCGCGGACGCGTCCAGCTCGAAGGGCGCGTCGCAGACGCCGTCGCAGCGGACGGTCCGCCCGGCGACGTCCACGACGATCTCGGTCGCGGGGTCGGCCGTGACCGCGGCGAGCAGGGCGGCGACGACGGCGGGCGCCGCCTGCACCGGGACGAGGCCGCTGTTGGGCAGGTTGCCGCGGAAGATGTCGGCGAAGCTCGGCGCGATGATCGCGCGGAAGCCGTGGTCGCGCAGCGCCCACGGGGCGTGCTCGCGGGACGAGCCGCACCCGAAGTTCGGGCCGCTGACCAGGATCGGCGCGCCCCGGTACGCCGGGTCGTTCAGCACGAACGCGGGGTCGCGGCGCCACTTCTCGAACAGCCCGGCGGCGTACCCGGTGCGCTCGACGCGCTTCATCCAGCGGGCCGGGATGATCTGGTCGGTGTCGACGTCGGACCGGTCGAGCGGCACGGCCCGTCCGGCGACGCGCGTGACGGGTTCCATCAGCGCGCCTCCCCGAGGTCGGCGGCGCTCGCGAGGTGCCCGAGGACGGCCGACGCGGCGGCGGACCCGGGCGAGACGAGGTGGGTGCGCGCGCCGGGTCCCTGGCGGCTCTCGAAGTTGCGGTTCGACGTGGACGCGCTGTGCGCGCCGGGCTCGACGACGTCGCCGTTCATCCCGACGCACATCGAGCAGCCGGAGGAGCGCCACTCGAACCCGGCGGCGCGGAACACCTCGTCCAGGCCCTCCTCCTCGGCCTGCCGCTTCACCCGGGTGGAGCCGGGGACGGCGAGCGCCCGGACGGACGGCGCGACGCGGCGCCCGCGCAGCACCTCGGCGGCGGCGCGCAGGTCGGCGAGGCGCCCGTTGGTGCAGGAGCCGATGAAGACGGTGGACACGGCGATGTCGCGGAGGGCGGTGCCGGGGGCGAGGTCCATGTAGGCGAGGGCGCGTTCGGCGGCCGCCCGCTCGGCGGGGTCGGCGAGCGAGGCCGGGTCGGGGACGGTGCCGTCGATGCCGGTCGTCTGGGCCGGGTTGGTGCCCCAGCTCGCCTGCGGGCCGATGGCGGCCGCGTCGATGACGGCCTCGCGGTCGAAGGCGGTGCCGTCGTCGGTGCGGAGGGTGCGCCAGTCGTCCAGCGCGCGTTCCCAGAGCCGCCCGCGCGGGGAGCGCTCGCGGCCCTCCAGGTAGGCGAACGTGGTGTCGTCGGGGGCGATCATGCCGCTGCGCGCGCCGGACTCGATGGCCATGTTGCACACGGTCATGCGGCCCTCCATCGGCAGCGCGGCGATCGCGTCGCCGCGGTACTCGATGAGGGTCCCGGTGCCGCCGGCGGTGCCGACGCGGGCGGTGATCGCGAGGGCGAGGTCCTTGGCGGACGTGCCGGGACGGGGCGTCCCGCGCACCGTGACGGCCATGGTGCGGGGCCGCGGCATCCAGAGCGTCTGGGTGGCGAGGACGTGCTCGACCTGGCTCGTCCCGATGCCGAACGCGACCGCGCCGAACGCGCCGAGGGTGGCGGTGTGGCTGTCGCCGCAGACGATCGTCATGCCGGGCTGGGTCAGGCCCAGCTCGGGGCCGATGACGTGCACGACGCCTTGGCCGGGCGAGCCGAGCGGGTGCAGTTCGATGCCGTGCCGCGCGCAGTTCTCCTGCTGGACGCGCAGCTGCCGCGCGGCGAGGCCGTCGAGCAGGGACAGCGGGTCGGGCCCGGTGGGGACGTTGTGGTCGGCGGTCGCCACGGCGAGGTCGGGCCGCCGGACGGGACGTCCCGCGATCCGGAGTCCCTCGAACGCCTGCGGCGAGGTCAGCTCGTGCAGCAGGTGCATGTCGATGTAGAGGAGGTCGGAGTCGCCGCGTTCGATGACGTGGCGGTCCCAGACCTTGTCGGCGAGCGCGGTCACGAGTCCGCTCCCTGGACGACGTTCTGCAGCGGCGCCCCGGACGCGAGGCGGCGCGCGTTGGCGGCGGCGATGGCCACGCAGCGCTCCAGGGTCTCGCCGGTCAGCCACGCGACGTGCGGCTGCACGACCACGTTGTCCAAGGCAAGCAGCGGGTTCGCCGGGTCGGCGGGCTCGGTCGCGAACACGTCGAGCCCCGCCGCGCCGAGCCGGCCGGTGCGGAGCGCCTCGACCAGCGCCGCCTCGTCGACGACGCCGCCGCGCGAGGTGTTGACGAGGATCGCGCCCGGCCTCATCCGGGCGAGCCGGCCGGCGTCGATGAGCCGTTCGGTGCCCGGGGTCAGCGGCAGGTGCAGCGAGACGATGTCGGACGCGGCGAGGAGCTCGTCCAGCGGCCGCCAGGACGGGTCGGCGGCCGTGCCGGACGGGCTGTGCCACAGCACGGTCGCGCCGAGCGCGGTGAGCGGCGCCTCCAGCCGCCGCGCGACCGCGCCGTGCCCGACCAGGCCGACGACGCGCCCGCCGATCTCCCCGACCCGGTCGGCCAGCGCGGTGTCGAGCGGCCAGCCGCGCCCGGCGCGGGTGGCGGCGTCCAGCGGGACGACCCGGCGCAGCGCGGCGAGCATCAGCGCCAGCGCGGCCTCCGCGACGGCGGGCGCGTTCGCGCCGGCCATGTTCGCGACGGTCACGCCCCGCGCGCGGGCCGCGTCCAGGTCGATGGTGTTGACGCCCGAGCCGAGCTTCTGGATCAGCCGGAGACCGGGGGCGCGGCCGAGGTCGTCCGCCGTGATCGGGCGCAGCACGTGCCACAGGACGTCGGTCCCGGGCAGCAGCGCGGCGAACCGGTCCTCGTCGTCCTCGGCGCACCAGCGCACGTCGAGGCCGTCGAGGAGGGGGTCGAGACGGGCGCGCAGCGCGGGCGTCGGCGCGAGGTGGCACAGGACGCGGGGCGTCACGGTGCGAGTCCCGGCCCGAGCCCGGCGCGTCCGGCGTAGCGGGCGGCGCCGCCGAGCTCCTCCTCGACGCGGAGCATCTCGTTCCACTTGGCGGTGCGCTCGCCGCGCGCCGACGACCCGACCTTGAAGCCGCCGCTGCCCCAGCCGACCGCGAGGTGCACGATCGTGACGTCCTCGGTCTCGCCGGACCGGGCCGACACGATCGCGCCGAGGCCGCTCTCGGCGGCGGCGTCCAGCGCGGCGCGCGCGCGAGTGAGCGTGCCCGCCTGGTTCGGCTTGACCAGCACGGTGTTGGCGGTGCGCCGGGCGGCGGCGGCGCGGACGCGGTCGGCGTCGGTGACGAGGAAGTCGTCGCCGACGATCTGGATCCGGTCGCCGGCCGCCTTGGTGATGAGCGCCATGCCGTCGGGGTCGTCCTCGGCGAACGGGTCCTCGACCGACACGATCGGGAACCGGTCGAGCCAGCCGAGCAGCACCTCGCCCCAGCCGTCGCGGTCGTACTCGCGGCCCTCGCGGGCCAGCCGGTACGTGCCGCCGGAGCCGAACTGGGTCGCGGCGACGTCGATCGCGATGCCGACGTCGGCGCCGGGCGTGAGGCCCGCGCCCTCGATCGCGGCGACGAGGGCCTCGAGGGCCTCGGCGTTGGAGTCGAACGCGGGCCACCAGCCGCCCTCGTCGGCGGTCCCGGCGAGCCGTCCGCGCTCGTCCAGCCACCGGCCCGCGCTGCGGTGGATCTCGGCGGCCCAGTCCAGCGCCTGCGCGAACGAGCCCGCCGCGAGCGGCACGACCAGCAGGTCCTGGAGGTCGAGGCGGCCGTGGGCGTGCGCGCCGCCGCCGAACACCTGGATCTCCGGGAGCGGCAGCCGCGTCGCCGCCGGGTCGAGGTGCCGCCACAGCGGCACGCCCCGGGACGCGGCGGCGGCGTGCGCGACGGCCATCGAGGTGGCGACCGCCGCGTTCCCGCCGATCCGGGAGAAGCCGGGCGTGCCGTCGAGTTCTTCGAGCCGGTGGTCGACGGCGGCCTGGGCGGTGGCGTCCATGCCGGCCAGCGCCTCGGCGATGTCGCCGTTGACGGCCGCGACCGCGCGGGTCACGTCGTGCCCGCCGAACGCGGCGCCGCCGTCGCGCAGGTCGACCGCCTCGCCGGACCCGGTCGACGCGCCCGCGGGGGCGAGGGCGCGTCCGGTGCCGGACGCGGTGCGGACCACGACCTCGACGGTCGGCCGGGCGCGCGAGTCCCAGCGGCGGTGGCCGGTGACGGAGACGATCTCGGTGCTCATGCGGGTTCTCCGGGGGTGTCGGTGAGGTCGAGCCAGCGGGCGGTCAGGTCGGCGAACCCGTCCGGCGGCCGCTCGACCAGGCGGGCGGCGGCGTGCCGGACGGTCCGGCGGGCGTCCGCGCCGAGGTACTCGACCGGGGACAGGCCGTCGACGCGGGCCAGCGCCAGCGCGGGCAGCAGCCGCGCGGCCCGCGCCTCCAGTCCCCCGGCCGGCTCCCAGTCCGCGCCGTCGAGGTAGGCGGCGGCCAGTGCGCGCGCGGCGTCGATGCAGCGGGCGCGCCCGGCGGGCCGCCAGACGGCCTTGAGCAGCAGGTGGTTCGCGCAGAACGCCAGGTCGAAGGCGGGGTCGCCGGGGCTCGCGCACTCGGCGTCGAGCAGCACCGGACCGTCCGGGCCGAGCAGGATGTTCTTCGGGCTGACGTCCCCGTGGATCACCGTGATCGCGGCGGACGCGAGCCCTCCGGCCAGTGCCTCGATGTGCGGCGCGAGCCGGGGGTGCGCG
Source organism: Spirillospora sp. NPDC000708 (assembly GCF_040299565.1). NCBI lineage: Bacteria > Bacillati > Actinomycetota > Actinomycetes > Streptosporangiales > Thermomonosporaceae > Spirillospora > Spirillospora sp. NPDC000708. Next base: position 56,135 of record NZ_JBEPCJ010000057.1, on the reverse strand, counting down.
CGCGCCGTCGCGGCCAGGTACGGGTCGATCCGCAGCGTCGCGAACAGCTCCCGCGCGGGCTCCCACTCGGACAGGGGCCGCCCGCGCGCGGCGCCGGAGTGCAGGACGGCGAGCCGCCGCCCGACCTCGGCCGCCACCGGCACGTCGACGTCGCCCGCGGCGAGCCGCTCCTTCCACACCCTGTGGACGGACGGGTCGAGCCATTCGAGGACCAGGACCCCGCCGTCCGCGTCGTAGCCGAGCGGACGGCACGCCGCGCCGGGCAGCAGCTCGGCGGCCAGCGCCAGCCAGCGCGCCTCCCACCCGGACCGCTCGGTCGGCGCCCGCCAGTCGCCCTCCACCTTCAGCCGCGGCAGCGCGCGCTTCGCGCAGACCGGACCGTCCGGCAGGTCGACCCGCCACACGTCCGACGAGACGCCGCCGGTCAGCGGCTCGCCGCGCACCGGGCCCGGGCCCGCGAGGCCGAGCCGCCGCAGCCCGGCGGCGATCTCCGCGGGGACCTCCGCCGTCATCGGAAGCGCTTGCCGAGCCACGACGCGATCAGGTCGGCGAGGCCGTCGCGCGCACCGTCCGGCGTGAGGAAGTAGTGGTCGCCGGACAGGTCGTGGCGCTCCTTGTCCTCCGCCGCGAGCGCGTCGTACATCGCGGCGGCGTCGCTCGGGAACACGCCGGTGTCGGCGTCGGCGTTGACGACCAGCGACGGGACGGTGATGCGGGCGAGGTGCGGGTGCGCGCGGGTCTGCGAGTCGTCCAGGCTCCACAGGTTCAGCCAGGTGCGCAGCGTGCAGGCGGCGGCGATCCCGAACACCGACCGGTTGGCGCGCTCCGGCTTCCCCGGGTAGCAGCTGTTCGGGCGCCGGTTCGTCGGCTCGATCGACGGGTCCACCATGCGCGGATCGGCCCAGGTGCGGAACACGCTGAACGGCCGGTCGTGGTACCCGGCGGCGGACAGCCGGGCCAGCTCGTCCTTCACCCAGGCCGTGATGCGCCGGTTCCGGGCCTCCTGCGCGGCGCGGTACCGGGCGAGGAACTCGGCGCTGTACGGCGGGCCGTTCTCCGGGTCGAACAGGTCGAGGGACGGGTCGGTCGCGAGCGGGTCGGACTCGTCGGTGACCGACGCGTCCATCCAGGAGGTGAGCACGTCGGGACGGCCGAGGTGCGCGGCGACGGAGATGTACGCGTCGCCGGCGGGCAGGTCGTCGACGCCGGCGGCGAGGCGCAGGCCCGGCAGCGCGGTGACGTGCGGCTCGACGGCCTGCGACTGGTACGCCGCCATCAGCGAGCCGCCGCCGGAGTTGCCGAGCAGCACGACGGTCTCGGCGCCCGCGACCTCGCGCAGCCACCGCACCCCCACGCCGATGTCGACGAGCGCGTGGTCCAGCAGGAAGTGGCTCTCGTCGCCGCGGAACCGGGTGTTCCAGCCGAGGAACCCGAACCCGCGCTCGGCCAGGTACTCGGCGAGGTAGTGCTCGGAGAAGTCGATCTGGTAGTGCGTCGCGATGAAGGCGATCTTCGGCTTCGTCCCGGCGCGCCGGTGGTAGAGGCCCTGGCAGGGGTGGCCGCCCGCGCCGGCCCGCCCGATCACCGGGGAGGGGAGGCCCACGAAGGTGCGTTCGATCGTCATGCTGCTCCGTCCTGTCGTGCGGTGCCCTGGGGTGCGGGTGCGGTGCCCTGTCGAGGGTCGCGCCGTGCGGTGGCGGCGTCGAGGGCGCGGCGGAAGTCGCGCGCCCCGGCGGTGATCCAGGCGTCGTAGGAGGTGTAGAGGAACCGGACGCCGAGCACGGCGAACCGGTCGACCTGGTCGGCGGGGCACAGCGTGCCGGGCGCCGCCGCGCCGGTCGCCGCGATCCGGCCGAGCGCGCCGTCGATGGCGCCCGCGACCTCGGGATGGTCGGGACGGCCCTGGTGCCCCATCGCCTGCGCGAGGTCGTTCGGCGCGACGAAAACGACGTCGATGCCGGGCACGGCGGCGATCTCCTCCGCGTTGCGGAGCGCGCCGGGGTCTTCGAGCTGGACGACGAGGACGGTCTCGTCGTTCTCCTCGTCCAGGAATCCCGGACGTCCGTACGAGCGGCGGCCTCGCGACACCCCGCGCGCGCCCTGCGGCGCGAACTTGGCGGCGGCGACGAGCCGCCGGGCCTCGTCGGCGGTGCTCACCTGCGGGACGACGATGCCGTGCACGCCGAGGGTCAGCGCGCGCGCCACCAGCGACGGATCCAGCGTCCGCACCCGGTACATGGCGGCCATGTCCCACAGCTCGCAGGCCCGGCTGAGGTCGCCGATGCGGTCCCAGGTCACCGCGCCGTGCTCGCCCTCCAGCCACAGCCCGTCGAAGCCGAGCTGCCCGACGAAGTCGGCGGTGTCGGACGACGCGGAGTGCCCGGCCACGACGACCGCGACCTCTCCGCCAGCGAGGGCCCGCTTCACCCGGTTGCCGCGCGCCGGCCCGGTCATCCCACGCTCCTTCCGCCCGCGGGCCAGTAGGCGGCCCGCAGCTCGCGCTTGAGGATCTTGCCGCTGGGGTTGCGGGGCAGGTCGTCCACCACGTCGACCGAGGTCGGGCACTTGTAGTGGGCGAGCCGCTCCCGGCAGAAGGCGATCAGCTCGTCCGGCGCGGGCGGCTCGCCCCGCGCGACGACGAGGGCCTTCACGGTCTCGCCCCAGCGCTCGTGCGGCACCCCGATGACCGCCGCGTCGGCGACGGCGGGATGCGCCATCAGCGCGTTCTCGACCTCGACCGGGTACACGTTCTCGCCGCCGGACACGATCATGTCCTTCACCCGGTCGGTGACGAACAGGTAGCCGTCGGCGTCGAGGTGGCCCGCGTCGCCGGTGCGGAACCAGCCGTCCGGGGTCATCGCGGCGGCCTGCTCGGCGGGCCGGTCGCGGTACCCGGCCATCACCATGTCGCTGCGCGTCCAGATCTCGCCGACGCTCCCGGCGGGCAGCGGCTCGCCGGTGGCCGGGTCGCGGACGGACAGCTCGACGCCCTCGACCGCGCGCCCCGCCGACGCCAGCCGGTGCTCGGGCGCGCCGGGCGCGTGGTCGGCGGGGCCGAGGAACGTGATCGGCCCGCACGTCTCGGTGAGGCCGTAGCCCTGGACGAGGTCGCAGCCGAGCAGCTCCCGGGCCTCGACGAGGACGGCCGGCGCGATCGGCGAGCCGCCGTAGATCAGCGTCCGGAGCCGGGAGAAGTCGGTCTCCCGCGCGACCGGGTCGCGGACGAGCATCCGCAGCAGCGCCGGGACGACCAGGGCGTGCGTCACCCGCTCCGACTCCAGCAGCCGCAGCACGCCGGCGGGCACGATGTCGCGGACGTACAGGGCGTGGGCGCCGACGCCGAGGCACAGGAACAGCCAGCCGCTGCCGGAGACGTGGAAGGTGGGCGCGGGCACGAAGACGGTGTCGCCGGGGCCGATCGTCCACGGCGCGGGCTTGGCGAGGTTCGCGGCGACGTTCCGGTTGGCGAGCTGCACGCCCTTCGGGCGGCCGGTCGTGCCGGACGTGTAGAAGAGGAACGCCACGTCGTCGGGCTCGGCGGGCAGGTCGGGATCGTCGGCGTCATGGCCCGCGAGCCACGCGTCCAGCGGGACGGCAGTGCTCTCGACGACCACGTGGGGTTCGGCGCCGTCCGCCGCCGGGAGCCCGAGCAGCGGCAGGAACTCCGGCTCGCACACGACCGCGAGGGGCGCGGCGTCGGCGATCACCTCGGCGGTCTCCGGCCGGGACAGCCGCCAGTTCAGCGGGACGCCCATGGCCCTGGCCTTCGACGCCCCGGCCAGGGTCACCGCCCAGGTGGTGGCGTCCCGGCCGAGGAAGGCGACGCGGTCGCCCGGCGCGGCGCCGGCGGCGAGCAGCGCCCGCGCGAGGCGGGAGCTCAGCGCGTCCAGCTCGGCGAACGTCAGCGAGCGGCCGCCGCCCGTCGACACCGCCGGGGCGTCCGGGCGCGCCCGCGCCCAGCGCCGGACCATCCCCGCCGGAGATCCGTCCGTCCCCATGCGGCCTCCTCTGCCGAAAATAAATCTGACGTTGGAATCATGTTAGAGCCGGACGAGGTTTGACAAGCCCCCCGCCCCGTCAGAGGTCGGCCCTGGTCGCGAGCCCGATCAGCCCACCCGGTCGGCCCGCCCGGTCGGCCCGCCCGGTCAGCCGTCCTTGCCGTCGGCCTGGTCGTCGGCCCGCCAGTAGATGGCGCGGTACCAGATCTCGCCGAGCGTGCGGATCGCGGCCTCGTCGTCGATGTCGGCGTCCTCGCCCGCGCCGGCGAGGCGGTCGTAGCAGAACTGGTTGAGCATCGCGACGATCGCCGCGGCGGTGAGGCCCGGGTCGACGCCGGGGCAGTAGCCCTCCCGCTGGGCGCGCCGGACGCTCTCCGCGATGCTCTCCACGGCGTCGTCGCACAGCTCGCGCCAGTGCCCCGCGAACTCCTCGTTGATCATGGCGAGCTGGAAGACGCCGACCATCTCGGCGAGCCGTTCGCGATAGGTCATCCAGTGCGCGCGCGCCGACTCCATGACGCGCTCGCGGTGCGGCACGCCGTGCTTGTAGGCGACCACCGCGCGGGCCTTGGCCTCGGCGCGGAAGTCGTCCGCCCAGTGGGCGAGCAGGTCTTCCTTGGAGTCGTAGTAGTTGTAGAACGAGGCGGGCGAGCGGCCGGCCTCCTGCGCTATGTCGGCGACCGTCATCGCGAGGAAGCCCTTGCGGGCGATGATCCGGCGGGCGGCGGCCTCGATCGCGGCGAGCGTCCTGCGCCCGCGCACGGTCGGACGCGTGGTCTGATCCTTCTCCACACCTGAACCTAACACCGGTTTCTCCTCGCACCGTGGCGCTCCGCGTCCCGCCAGGGGGCGCCCCCGGACCTTTACAGCGAGGCCCCCGCGAGGGAGCATGTAAATCTGACGTTAGCATTAGGTTATCCGCCCATCCGAGGAGTGAGCATGAGCGCAGAGACCGCCGGCGAGGAGCCGGCCTTCCGCATCCGCGGCTTCAACCACGTCGCGCTGGTCTGCTCGGACATGAAGCGCACCGTGGACTTCTACAGCGGCGTCCTCGGCATGAAGCTGATCAAGACCCTGGACCTGCCGGACGGCATGGGCCAGCACTTCTTCTTCGACGCGGGCAACGGCAACTCCCTCGCCTTCTTCTGGTTCCCGGACTCCCCGGAGGCCACGCCCGGCGTCGCCGCGCCGGTGACCGTGCCCGGCTTCGGCGAGTGGACCAGCGGCATCGGCTCGCTCAACCACGTCGCCTTCGACGTCCCGCCCGACATGTTCGAGGAGTACCGGGCCCGGCTGAAGGCCAAGGGCGTGAAGGTCGCGCCGATCGTCAACCACGACGACAGCGAGACCCAGGTGGCCCGCGAGATGCACCCCGGCGTGTACGTCCGGTCCTTCTACTTCCAGGACCCCGACGGCATCCTGCTGGAGTTCGCGTGCTGGCTGCGCGACTTCACGCCCGAGGACGTCGCGCACGAACCGCGCACCGCCGCCGACCGCGACACGCCCCTCAAGGGCTGACGGGGCGCCGGCCGTGCAGAGCTGGATCCACGTCCTCGAATGGCGCGCGTCCGCGCACCGCGACCGGACCGCCGTCCGCGACGACCGCGGCGCCCGCCTCACCTACGGCGAGCTGCTGGACGCCGTGGAGCGCCGCGCGGGCGGCTGGTCCGCGCTCGGGATCGGTGACGGCGACGTCGTCGCGGTCATGGCGCGCAACAGCGCCGACTTCCTCGTCCACGCGCTCGCGCTGATGCGGGCGGGCGCGATCCCCGCCTTCGTGAACTGGCGGCTCGCCGCGCCCGAGCTGGCGCGGCTCCGCGCGCTGCTCACCCCCGTCGCGGCCGTCGCCGACCCCGCCTTCACCGCCACGGTCGACGCGGCCGCCCCCGGCCTGCGCGCGCGTGTGGTGATCGGGACGGCGGACGGCGGCTGGGTCCCGGACGCCGGGCTCGACGCTCCCCCGCCTCCCCGCCCGGCCGAGCGGCTCTCCGCCACGGGCGTGTTCGGGCTGATGCACACCAGCGGCACCACCGGGCGCCCGAAGGCGATCCCGCTGGACAACGCCTCGCTCATCCGCAGCCTGTCCGGCTTCGCCATCGAGATCGGCGACCAGGTCCCCGGGTCCCGGCACCTCCAGCTGATGCCGCTGTTCCACCTCGCCGGGTTCGCGCAGGCGATGCAGTGCCTGCTGACCGCCGGGGAGCTGATCGTGCACGCCGCGTTCCAGCCCGGCGCCGTCGTCGACGCGATCGAGACGGACCGCGTCGAGTTCTTCACCGCCGGGCCGACGCTCATCGACATGCTGGTCGCCGAGGTGCGGGGCCGCGCCGTCCGGCCCGACCTGTCCGCGCTGCGGGAGATCCAGTACGGGTCCGCGCCGATCACCCCGGCGTCGCTGCGCGCCGCGCTCGACACCCTCGGCTGCCGGTTCCGGCAGATCTACGGCAACACCGAGTGCCAGTCGTTCATCAGCCTCCTGCACCCCGACGACCACGTGCCGGACGGCCCGCACCTGGCCAGCGCCGGGAACGTCACCCTCGGCTGGGAGGTCCGCGTCGTCGGCCCGGACGGGGCGGAGGTGCCGCCCGGCGAGCCCGGCGAGCTGCTGATCCGCGGCGACTCCCTGACCAGCGGCTACTGGCGCGACCCCGACGCCACGGCCGCCGCGTTCACCCCGGACGGCTGGTACCGCACCGGCGACGTCGTCCGCATCGACGCGGACGGCTACCTGTTCGTCGTCGACCGCGCCAAGGACATGATCATCAGCGGCGGGGAGAACGTCTTCCCCGCCGAGGTCGAGGCCGCGCTCGCCGAGCACCCGGACGTGGCGGAGGTCGCGGTGATCGGCGTGCCGGACGAGCGGTGGGGCGAGGCCGTCCACGCCGTCGTGGTCGCCGCCCCGGGCACCGCGCCGTCCGGCCCCGACCTCATCGACTGGGTCCGCACCCGGATCGCGCACTTCAAGTGCCCCCGCACGATCGAGTTCACCGACGCCCTCCCCCGCAACGCCACCGGCAAGGTCGTCAAGACCGACCTCCGGAACGCCCGCCGCCGGCAACCGGAGACCGACCGAGCCTGACCCGCCCCTCCGCCCCTCCGCCCCGTCAGGAGGCGGCGCGGAGGGCGTGGGTCTGGAGGATCGCGGCGAAGCGCTCGTCGGCGCGGTCGAGCTGGCCGGTGATGTGCTGCTTGACCGGGGCGTCCAGCGGGGTGTCCGGGCGGTTGACCAGCTCGCGGAGCCGGGGGACGAGCGGCCGGTACTTGCGGGCGAGCTTGCGGACCTTCGGGCCCGTGGTGTGCATCAGCCCGACGCCGTTGTCGGTGAAGTCGGACACCTTGATGATGCGCGCGGCCGGTTCGCGGTCCAGGCTCTCGGCGACATGGGCGCGGTACTGGGCGTGGACGTCGCCGCCCCGGTCGTAGACGGGGTTCGTCACCGCGCGGACGAGCCCGGCGACGCGCGGCCCGAACTCCGCCTCCAGCACGTCCAGCGCGGCCTCGCGCGGATCGTCGTGCCCGTCGCCGGCCAGGTCGGCGGGATGGTCCTCGACGGAGTCGTGCAGCAGCGCGGCGGCGAGGACGTCCACGTCGTCCACCCGGTAGTGGCACATCACGCGCAGCGTGACGCGGAGCAGGTGGTTGACGGCGGGCTCGCTGACCCGGCGGTCCTGCCGGTGCAGGTCGCTCGCCAGGGCCAGAGCGGTGCTGAGGCGCCGCCAGTCCGCCTCGGGGAAGCGGAGGATCTCGCGGGCGAACCGGTCGCGGAGGCCGGCCTCGCCGTACACCGCGGTGATCGTGTGAAGCGGAAGGGTCTCGAGAAAGCCGGGCACCGTGCTCCCCTCTCGCGGGAAGGAGTCCCCGGGTCCGGAGTGTGCGATCCGTTCCCGCGTGCAGATCGGACGCGGACCGTGATCATCCGGTTCCGCGTTCCGGGACGGATCACGCGGTGCGCGAGAATCGGCCCCTCCCGGCCCGACGCGCCCCGCACCACACCGCCCCCCGCCCCGCACCGCACGGCGAAAGGACGACTCGCATGGCCTACTCTCTCGCCGACTTCCCGGACCTGGTCGGCAAGGAGCTGTTCCGCTCGGACTGGGTGCCCCTCCGCGACGAGGACGAGGAGGCGTTCGGGCACGCGACGTTCCTGCGCGAGGACTTCCTCGGCCGGCCGCCGTCCGGCGCCCCGGACGGCGAGCGCCTCGTCTCCGGCTTCCTGCTCCTGTCGATGCTGGTCGCGTTCCACAAGCGGGAGCTGGAGCTGCGCGGCGCGAACGGGCTGAACTACGGTCTCGACAAGGTCCGGTTCCTGCGCCCGGTGCCGACCGGCAGCCGCGTCCGCGTGCGGGCGACGCTCCTCGACGTCCGGGAGAAGGACGCGGGGACGCGCGTGCTCACCCGGAACGAGCTGGAGGTGGAAGGCGCGGGCGCCCCGGCGATGGTCGCCGACTGGATCACGTTCTTCGCGCGGGACGGAGCGCGGAGCGCGGAAGCGGGTTCCCGCTGAGCGAGACACCGCGCTGCCAACGGCGGCGCCGTCCTGCACAGTCCGAAGGTCAGGTCCCTCGTCGCGAAGGAACCGCAGCATGGCCGGCTGGACTCATCGGTACGCGCGCATCAACGGCCTCGACGTCCACTACGTGGAGCAGGGCGAAGGGCCGCTCGTCGTCCTCCTGCACGGGTTCCCGCACCTGTGGTTCAGCTGGCGGCACCAGATCGGGCCGATCGCCGACGCCGGCTTCCGGGTCGTCGCGCCCGACATGCGCGGCATGGGCGGGACGAGCGGCCCGGACGACCCCCGCGAGTACGGCGTCGAGCACATCGTCGGCGACGTCGCCGGCCTCCTCGACCACCTCGGCGCGGAGCGGGCGGCGTTCAGCGGCCTGGACTTCGGCCTGTTCGCCGCCTACGACCTCGCCTACCACCATCCCGAGCGCGTCGCGGCGATCATCGGGCTGGAGAACCCGTTCTTCACGCCGAGCGAGGAGTCGCCGCTGACGCTGGCCGCCCGGCAGGCGAAGCGGCACTTCAACCACATCCACTACTTCGCCGAGCCCGGCGTCGCCGACCGCGACCTCGGCGCGGCGCCCCGCGAGTTCCTGCGCAAGGTCTTCTACGCCCTCTCCAGCGACTACCACTACCTCGACGTCTGGCGGAAGCCGCCCGGGACGACGTACATCGACGCGCTGCCGGAGACCCCGGCGCTCCCGTGGCCGTGGCTCACCGACCTGGAACTGGAGTTCTACGTCGACGCCTACAGCCGCAGCGGGTTCACCGGCGGGCTGAACTGGTACCGGGCGATGGACCTGTCCTGGGAGCACCGGAAGTCGTACGCGGGCCGCAAGAACCCCGCGCCGTTCTCCTTCATCGGCAGCGAGCAGGACGCCGACCTGGAGGGCTGGCACGGCGACGACCCGCTGGACAGGCTGCACGAGCACCACGAGGACGTCCGCGACGTCCGGATGCTCAAGGACGCGGGCCACATGATGCAGATGGAGCGACCCGAGGAGACGACCGCGACCATGCTGGAATTCCTCGCGAGGAGCGGCGAATGGGCCTGACCGGAGACCGGGTGGCGGTGGTCACCGGGGCGAGCCGCGGCGCCGGGAAGGGCATCGCGCTCGCCCTCGGCGAGACCGGCGCGACCGTCTACGTGACCGGACGCACCCGCGCCGACGGCGACGCCGACCTGCCCGGCAGCGTGTACGCCACCGCGCAGGAGATCGGCGAGCGCGGCGGCACCGGCGTCCCGGTGATCTGCGACCACTCCGACGACGACCAGGTCAGGGCGCTGTTCGAGCAGGTCGAGCGGGAGCGCGGCGGGCTGGACGTCCTCGTGAACAACGCGTTCACGATCCCGGACGGCCTGACCCGCAAGGGCCCGTTCTGGGAGAAGCCGCTGGCGCTGCAGAGCATGCTGGACGTGGGGATGCGGTCGGCCTACGTCGCGACGTACTACGCGGCGCCGCTGCTGATCCGCGGCGGCGGGCTCGTCGTCAACACGTCGTCGTTCGGCGGCCGCTGCTACATGCACGGCCCCGCCTATGGCGCCGGAAAGGCCGCCGTGGACAAGATGGCCCACGATATGGCGGTCGATTTCCGCCCCTACAACGTCGCGGTCGTCTCGCTGTGGATGGGCCTGCTCAAGACCGAACGGAACAGGGCCCTTTTCGACGGCGTCCCGGACAAGTACGCCTCGTTCGCCGCCGGAGCCGAGTCGCCGGAGTTCAGCGGCCGGGTCATCGACGCGCTCGCCCGTTCCCCGGAGCCGATGAAATGGACGGGGCAGGTCCTCATCGGCGCGGAGATCGGGGCGGAGCTCGGCGTCACCGACGTCGACGGGAGCCGGCCGCGCTCGCACCGCGCGATGCTCGGCGACCCGCCGGAATTCAACCCGGCCGTGGTCGAGTAGCGACGCCGCGCCACCGTTCCGGAAAGGCGCGCCTTTCCGTTCTCCGGGCGCCCGCGCGATGCCTTATCGTCCAAGCGTGGCCTCGATCCTGCTGGTGGAAGACGACGAGCACGTGCGGCGCGCGCTGATCCGGGAGCTGACGGAGCTCGGGCATTCGGTGCGCAGCGCGGGCCGGGCGCTCGACGCGCTGCGGGAGGCCACGGCGAACGCGCCGGAGGCCGTCGTCCTGGATCTCGGGCTCCCCGACCTCGACGGCGGCGAGGCGCTGAAGATGCTGCGCGCGGTCTCCGACGTCCCGGTGATCGTGGCGACCGCGCGGGACGGCGAGGCGGAGATCATCCGGCTGCTCGGCGCGGGCGCCGACGACTACGTGGTGAAGCCGTTCTCCGCCGACCACCTGCACGCCCGGCTGGAGGCGGTACTGCGGCGCGCCCGCTCCCCGCGCCGCCGCGACGCGGTCGTGCTCGGCGAGCTGCGCGTCGACCTGGAGCGGCGGCAGGCGTCCATGGGCGGCGCGCCGCTGCGGCTGTCGCGCCGCGAGTTCGACCTGCTCGGCTACCTCGCGGAGAACGCGGGCCGGGTCGTCGGGCGGCGGGAGCTGCTCGCGAAGGTGTGGCAACAGCCGTACGGCGACGACCAGACCATCGATACGCACCTGTCGTGGCTGCGCCGCAAGATGGGCGAGAACGCCGCCGCGCCCCGCTACCTGCACACCGTCCGGGGCGTCGGCGTCATGCTCGTCTCTCCCGAGTAGCGCCCGAGCGGTGCCCGAGCAGCACCCAGAGCGGCACCCGGCGGGGACACGGAAACCACCCCGCATTGGCCTATCATCTCCGGAACCAGTTGCGGTCCGTCCATAGACCAACTGAATGCGCGATTCCGGGGGGAAGCCGATGAGAGGTGCGCTGGCGCGGATCGCGACGGCCGTGACCGCCATGGTGGCGCTGTCGTTCGTCGTGCCGCTCGGCCTCCTGGTCGGGCAGATGGCGCACGACCGGGCGCTGTCGGCCGCCGCGCAGCAGGCCGCCTCCCTCGAACCCGTCCTCACCGTCACCTCCGCCCCCGCCTCGCTCGCCGACGCGGTCGGCTCCACCCCCGCAGGGGCGGCCGGCCGGCTCGCGCTGCACCCGTCGCAGGGCGCCGCGATCGGCGCCGCGCACGCGTCGGACGCCGACGTGCGGAAGGCGCGCGGGCTGCGCCGGGCGTTCACCGCCGCCGCGGCCGGCGGGACGGTCCTGCTCACGCCCGCGCTGCTGGACTCCGACCGCGTCGCCGTCATCGAGGTGTACGTGCCCGACGCGGACCTGAACCGGGGCGTCGCCCGGTCCCGCACGGTCCTCGGGCTCGTCGCGGTCGCGCTGGTGCTGGTGTCGGTGGCGATGGCGGACCGGCTCGCGGTCCGGGTCGTCCGGGCCGCCGACGGGCTGGCGAGCGCGGTGACCCGGGTCGGCGACGGCGACCTCGCGGCCCGCGTCGCGCCCGGCGGGCCGCCGGAGCTGCGCGCCGCCGGGACGGCGTTCAACCGGATGGCGGACCGGCTCGTCCGGCTGCTGGAGGCCGAGCGGGAGTCCGCCGCCGACCTGTCGCACCGGCTGCGGACCCCGCTGACGGCGCTGCGGGTGAACCTCAACGGGCTGGCCGCGAACCCCGCCGACCCGGTCCGGATGGCGCACAGCCAGGACGCGCTGAGCCGCCTGGAGGAGGCCGTCGACCGGATCATCGCGACGGCGCGGCACCCGGCGGGCGAGCCGCCGGGGTGCGACGCGGCGGCCGTCGTCCGGCGGCGGCTGGAGTTCTGGTCGGAGCTGGCCGCCGACCAGGGCCGCGACTGCGAGGCGGTGGTCCCGGACGGCGCCGTCCCGGTGCCGGTCGGCGAGGACGACCTCGTCGCCGCCGTGGACGCGCTGCTCGGCAACGTCTTCCGGCACACGCCGCAGCGGACCGCGCTGTCGGTCACGCTGCACCGGGGGCGGTACTCCACCGGCCTGCTGGTCGGCGACGCCGGGCCCGGCATCCCGGACGCGGAGGCGGCGCTGCGGCGCGGCGCGAGCGGCGCCGGCTCGACCGGCCTCGGCCTCGACATCGCCCGCCGGCTCGCCGAGTCGACGGGCGGGACGCTGAAGATCGGCACGTCGCCGCTGGGCGGCGCGCAGATCGAGCTGTGGCTGCGCACCGAGTCCCGCGCGCCGTCCCGCCGGTCCGCGCGCCGGCCCCGCCGCCCCCGCCGCCCTCGCCGCGGCGCCCGCGGCTAGCCGCCGCGGGCGCCGCGGGCACCACGGGCGCCGTCGCTCAGCGGGTCACCTGTCCTTGCGGGGGACGTAGAGGCGGATGTCGTCGATGACCGCCTCGCCCTCGTAGTAGTTCAGGTGCGGGTCGCCAATGACGAACGAGTCGGGGTACGCCGAGCCCTTCGGCCAGGTGTGCCGGGTGACCCACGTCCCGTGCGGGCCCTTGTGGACGAGCCTGCGGTCGAAGCGGCCGTCGTACTCGCCGGGCGTCTGGTTGTAGTGCCAGATCGGGCGGCCGTGCTCGACGAAGTCGTGGTGGACGCGCAGCGTCGCCTGCCCGATGAACCGGAACGGGCCGCTCATCTCCAGCGTGTACCCGGTGTCGTCGCGCTCCACGGCGAACCGGTACGACGCCTTCGGCAGCAGCTGCGGCTGGAGCTCCGCGCTGGTCAGGTGCCCCTCGAACCGCTTCCCCGGCCCGTAGGGCTTGTCCAGGGACGCGTTGCCGCAGGCGGTCTTGGCGTAGTACTCGGTGCTGATGTTGTTGTCCGGGCCGCCGATGAACTTGTCGCCCCGCGCGAACAGCGCGTTCACGCCGTTGAAGGTGCCGTCGAACGTCCGGTACATCTTGCGGGTCTTCGGGTTGCAGGTCGCGGCGTGCTTCCAGCGGGGGAGGTCGCTGTAGTAGCCGTCCATGATGACCTTGCGCCGGAAATGGATGTCCGGGTTGCCGTGCGGCGCGGGCGTCGCGTAGTCGAGGATCGTCATGTAGTAGAAGCCGTTCTCCCGCGTCACGTCGTGGTACTGGCACCGCGACTGGCCGGGGAGCGCGCCGGTGAACGTCCACGGGAAGCGGGTCTTGCACGGCTCCTTCGTGTAGCCGTTGTGGCGGCCGTTGTAGTCGAACGTGCCGTTCCGCTTCCCGCCGAAGTCGATGCCGCGCAGCGTCATCTCGACGCGGTAGTGGCGGGGCAGCGGGCGGGTCGGCCGGATCAGCACGCCCGCGTCCCAGCTCGGCTCGGAGAGCCGCGCGGCCCGCTGCCCGCCGGGCAGCGTGACCGTCGACAGGCCGGGACGGGAGTCGGGGCGGCCGTCGTGGTCCTTGTCGACGGCGGCCACCTCGGCGGTCAGCCATCCCTTCCGGCCGAACGCGACGCGCTTGCGGAACACGTTCAGCGTGGCCATCTGCTTCTTGAACAGCGGTCCGCTCATCCTCGTCCACGCCTCGCCGTCGTCGTCGAACGCGTCGACGTTCCACGGGCTGCGCCTTCCCTGCGGGTCCAGCCGCCACGGCGCGCCGTCGACGCGCAGCGGCCGGTCGAAGTCCTCGGCGTCCAGCAGGACCCAGCGCCCCTTGCCGGACGCGCCGACGCCGTTCCCGGACGCGTTCCCGGCGGGCGCGGGCCATGCCACGGAGGCGGTCGTCATGGCGGTCGCCCCGGCGGCGGCGATCGCGGCCTTCCAGCTTCTCTTCACGGCGTGACTCCTCGGTTGCCCGGACCAGGGGGGCGCTGTGCCCACCGGTGGTCAATCAGAGAGCCCGGCCTTCGTGGTCGTGCCGTCCGACATGCGGTCTTGCCCCTTTCTTGGCCCGTCCCGGCGCCGCGTCTTGGGCGCTTCTGAAGAAGCCCTGGATTTTTGGTTATCGCCCGTCCCGCGCGGGGTCCGCTGCGTGTTCGCACAGCCCCGACGAGAGAAGGATGTGGCATCGCCATGAGCTACCCCCCTGCCCGCGGCACCGGACGGCCGCGTCCCGCGAGGCCGCGCCCGGGACGGCCGCGCAGGGCGTCCCGCCGCGTCGCCGTCTGGACGGCCGCGGGCGCGGCGGGCCTGCTGGTGATCGGCGGCGTCGCCGGGACGGCCGCCGGCGCGTTCGGGGACGGCGCGGACGGCGCGCCCACCGCGAGCGGCTCGTCGTTCTCTCCGAGCGCCGCGCCGACCGCCCCGGTCGCCGACGCCCCGCGGACGGCACCGAGCCGCGCCCCGCAGCCGAAGCACAGGAAGGCCAAGGCGTCGCACAAGCCGGCGCCGCGCGCGACGCACCGCCGTCCCGCCACGAAGGCACCGACGAAGGCGCCCGCGAAGCCGAAGGCCCCGGCCGCGCCCGCCGGCGGGACCGCCGGACGGTACGCCTCGCAGGTCGTCGCGCTGGTCAACGCCGAGCGCGCCAAGCACGGCTGCGGCGCCCTGACGGTCAACAGCAAGCTGGCGCGGGCCGCGCAGGGCCACTCGGCCGACATGCACGCCCGGAACTTCTTCGACCACACCAACCCGGACGGCAAGGACCCCGGCGACCGGATCACCGCCGCGGGCTACCGCTGGTCCTCCTACGGCGAGAACATCGCCAAGGGCCAGGCGACCCCCGCGAGCGTCATGGACGCGTGGATGAACAGCTCCGGCCACCGCGCGAACATCCTGAACTGCGGGTTCAAGGAGATCGGCGTCGGCGTGGTGCTGAGCGGCGGCCCGTACTGGACGCAGGACTTCGGCACGAGCCGCTGACCGCGCCGGGGCCTCAGGCGGGGGTCGCGAAGTCCTGCGTCCACCAGGGGCCGCCGGACCCTGGCACGAAGCCCACCCCGATCATCGTCAGGCGGCAGTTCAGGATGTTGGCGCGGTGCCCCTGGCTGTTCATCCAGGCCGTGACGACGGCGGGCGGGGACGCCTGGCCCTGCGCGATGTTCTCCGCCCACGCGCTCCAGCGGAAGCCGGCGGTGGTGATCCGGTCGCCCGGATCGTCGCCGCCCGCGCCGCCGTGGTCGAGGGCGTGCCGGGACGCCATGTCCTCGGTGTGCGCCTGCGCGGCCTTGTGCAGTGCGGGCGAGACGCGCAGCGGGCGGCATCCGGCCTTGGCCCGGTTCCGGTTGACCAGCGCGACGACCTGCTGCTCGACGCCCGGCTTCGCGGTCTTCGACGGCCGCGGCGGCGCGAGGTGCTCCTTGACGGACGTGGCGCCGGGACGCGGCGCCGGGGTGCGCGACGGGGTCCGGTGCGCGGCGGCGGGCGGGTCGTCGCGGGGCGGCGGTTCGGCGGGCGAGCCGCCCCGCGTGCCCCAGAAGACCACCGCCGCGCCCGCGACGCCGACGGCCGCGGCGCCCGCCACCCACTTGGCGGCCGCGAGACCGGCGCCCTTCCCCGCGCCCGCCGTGCCTGCCCCGGATGCGGCGCCCGCGCCGGAAACGGCGGACGCGGCCGTCGGCGTGGACGAGGCCGTGAGCGCCGCCGGGAGCGCGTGCAGCGGGTGCGCGGCGGGCAGCGGCACCATGACCAGGCCCGCGAGCAGCGCCTCCGGCGGGAGCAGGTCCCGCTGCCGGGAGCCGCAGTCCCGGCAGCCGCGGACGTGCTTGGCGACGCGCTTGCGCCACAGCGGCGACGGCCGCCCGTCCCATCGCGCGAGGACCGGGACGAGCGCCTCGCAGCGCCGCTCCGCCCCCACGACCCGCACAACGGCGCGGCACGTCGCGAGCTGCTTCTTCATCCGCTGCACCCGGACCGCCGCGTGCGCCGCCGACACGCCCAGCGCGTCGGCCAGCTCGCCGCGGGTGAGGTGGCCGGACGCCTCCAGCCACCACAGGCCGAGCAGCTCGCGCTCCCCCGCGTCGAGCCAGCGGGTCGCCTCGGCGATCTCGCGGCGCTGCCCGGACAGCTCCAGCCGCAGGACGGCGGCCTCGGCGAAGTCGGCCTCGGACGCGGCGACCCGCGCGAGGGCGTCGGGGTCCATGGGCGTCCCGCGCTGGAGCGACGTCCAGCGGCGGCGCACCTGGTTCATCGCGATGGACACGAGCCAGGAGCGGAACCGTCCCGGCTCGCGCAGGCCGTGCAGCCCGCCGAGCGCGCGCAGCACCGAGTCCTGGACGACGTCGTCCACGTCGGCGTGGCCGTCGAGGGCCCAGCCGACCACGTTGTAGAGCAGCGGCAGGTGCTCGGCGACCAGCCGCTCCCTGGCCTCGGGGTCGCCGTCCTGCGCCGCCCGGACCAGCAGGTCCACGTCCTCGCCCACGCGCGTCACCGTCCCTCCAGCGGATCGCCCCCGACCCCCTGGAGACCTCCTGGAACACCGCAGATAACAACAAGCACACCATCTCCGGCAAGTCCCCCACCCTCTGTACGGCGCCGGGCGCCCCGGAGGTTCCGCTCCCGCCCCGTCCAGGGGGCCGGGTTGGTAGCGTCGGCGAGCGTGCGGGATCGGTATGCGGCGGTGTTGCCGTCCTGGTGGCGAGCGGTGTCCGGGGCTTGCGCGCTCGGCGCGGCGGGAGCCGTCCCGTTCCTGGACGCGGGCTGGACCGCACGGGCGGCCATCCTCGCCTTGCTCCTCGTCCAGGGAGCCGCGGCGGGATGGCTGATGCGCGACCGCCCGGAGGCCGCGCTCGCGGTGACGGCCGCCGCGGGCGCCGGGATCCAGGCGCTCGGGCCCGAGCTGGGCCCCGGCATCCTCTTCGTGGTGCTGTGCGCGTTCGCGTGGCTGCGTCCCGCGCGGACCTCGCTGTGGGGCATGGGCGCCGTCGCCGCCGTGACCGCCGCCGTCGCCGCCGCGCAGGACCGGCTGGTCGCCCTGTGGCCCATCGCCGCCCTGCTCGCCTGGAGCTGGGGCGCGCTCGGACGCGCGGAAGCGGCGCGGCGGCACGCCGAGGCCCGGCGCGCGGCCGTGGAGGAGCGGGCGCGCATCGGGCGGGAGCTGCACGACGTCCTCTCCCACACCGTGTCCGTCATGGTCGTGCAGGCCGCCGCCGCGGACGACGTGTTCGACGCGAACCCCGGGCTCGCGCGGCGGGCCGTCCGGAACCTGGAGGCCGAGGGGCGGCAGGCGCTCGCGGAACTGCGGCACTTCCTGCGGTCGGTCCGGGACGCCGACGGCGGCGAGCCGGACGGGTCCGTCCCCGGCCTGGGAGACTTGGACCGGCTCGCCGCCTCCGTCACCGGCGCCGGGCTGCGGGTCCGGATCCAGCGGGAGGGGATGGCCGAGGTGCGGGTTCCGTCCGGCGTGGGCCTCGCGGTCTACCGGATCGTCCAGGAGGCGCTGACGAACGCGCTGCGGCACGCCCGCGCGGGCCGCGCCGACGTGGTGCTGCGGTACGCGGGCGGGCGCCTCGACGTCGACGTCCGCGACGACGGCCCCGGCGCCCTCACGGCCCCCGGCGGCCCGGGTTCCGAGGCGGCGGGGCTCGCCGGGAGCGGGCAGGGCATCGCCGGGATGCGGGAGCGCGCCCTGCTGCTCGGCGGCACGTTCGAGGCCGGCCCCGACCCGGACGGCGGGTTCCGGGTGCGGGCGTCGCTGCCGGTCGGGGAGGCCGGGTGACGATCCGCGTGCTGGTCGCCGACGACCAGGACCTCGTCCGCGCCGGGTTCAGCATGATCATCGAGGCGCGGGACGACCTCACCGTCGTCGGCGAGGCCGGGGACGGCGAGTCCGCCGTCCGCGCGGCCGAGCGGCTGCGCCCCGACGTCGTGCTGATGGACGTCCGGATGCCCGGCGTCGACGGCATCGCCGCCACCCGGCGCATCACCGCGTCCGCCGACCCGCCCAAGGTGATCATCCTGACGACGTTCGACCTGGACGAGCCGCTCTACGCGGCGCTCCGGGCGGGCGCCGCCGGGTTCCTGCTCAAGGACGTCCGGCCGGACGACCTGGCCGAGGCGATCCGGGTCGTCGCGCGCGGCGACGCGCTGCTCGCGCCGTCGGTGACCCGGCGGCTGCTCGACCGGTTCACCGCGACCGAGCCGCGCGCGCCCGTCCGGCCGGAGGCGCTCGCGGAGCTGACCGACCGCGAGATGCAGACGCTGGAGCTCGTGGCGCGCGCCGCGTCCAACGCCGAGATCGCGGCGCGGCTCGTCGTCACCGAGGCGACGGTGAAGACGCACGTGTCGAGCATCCTGCGCAAGCTCGGCCTGCGGGACCGCGTGCAGGCGGTCGTCCTCGCCTACGACCTCGGCCTGGTCCGCCCCCGCCCCTCCGCCTAGGAACCCGCGTTCCGGGGCGGGTCTCCGACGAAAGTCGCAGGGCGGAGACCGATCCATCGTTGGAAGCGCCCCGGGCCGCGCGTTCCTAGCGTTGGCGGCATGACGAAGCAGCGTTCTGAGACGGCCCCGCCTTCGAGGACGGCCCCGCGGTCGCGGCGGGCGGCGTGGACGCTGGTCCTGGTCGCGCCCGCGGTCGCCGAGCTCACCCTCGGCACCGTCCCGGTCCGGATGTTCTGGCTGGTGCTGCTCTACGTGCCCGTCTACGGCGCCGGGGTGCTGCTGATCCGGGAGCTGGTCCGCCGCTTCGGGGGCGGGTGGAGCAGCGTCCTGGCGATGGGCCTGGTGTACGGGCTGGTCGAGGAGGGGCTGGCGCTGCAGAGCCTGACCAGCCCGCACCTGTACGGCGCGGCGGACTGGGGGCCGCGCCCCTTCGGCGTCAACGCCCCGTACGCGGAGCTGAACCTGCCGTACCACGCGGTGTTCAGCGTCCTCATCCCGATCGTGCTCGTGGAGCTGGTGTTCCGCCGCCACGGCCGGGCCGCCTACCTGCGGCGCGGCGGCCTGGTCGTCACGGGTCTCGTCGCGGCCCTCGGGGCGCTGCTGCTCCGCGTCTCGGTCCCGCCGTCCGAGGACCCGCACTACGCGCTGCCCGGCGGGGCCGCGCTGATCATCCTCGCGCTGTGCGCGGCGCTGACCGTCCTGGCCCTGGGCGTTCTGCCCCGCCTGCCCCGCCCGCCGCTGCGGGGCGCCCTGCCTGCGCCCCGGGTGCTCAGCATCGTCTGCGGCGCCGCGTCGTTCGGGTATCTCGCCCTGCTGTTCCCGTTCGCCGGCGCCGACCACTCCGCCTTCGTCCCGCGCTCGTGGACGCCCGTCCCGATGGCCGCCGCCGCGCTCCTCGCTGCCGCGACCGCCGTCTTCCTGCGCCGGGCGGGCGGCTGGACGGACCGCCACCGCCTCGCCGCGATCTCCGGCGCCCTCGTCGCGCACACCGCGTTCGGGCTGGTCGCGAACACCGGGAACGTCCCCGACGCACTCGGCCTGATCGTCGTCGCCGCCGCGATGGTCGCCCTACTCGCCGCCCTCGGCCGCCGCCTCGCCGCACCCGGACCGGCCCGCCCGGCTCACACCACCCGGGAGACCTTGTAGGCGATGCCGCCCTCGACGAGGTAGCCCGTCCCCACGCAGACGGCGTCGTTCAGCCACGCGTACCGCTCGGCGCCCGTCTCGAAGAGCGGGGTCGTCCTGAAGTAGTAGCGGGACGGGTCGACGCGGTGCCGGGTGGCGGTGTCGGCCATCTCGTCGCGCAGCTCCGGCGGGGTGGTGTAGCGGCCGCCGTAGGTCATGTGCACGAGGGCTCCGTCGTCGGTGCGCAGCGCGAGCCGGACGTCCAGGCACATCGTCCCGCCGGGACGGAACAGCGCCCAGTCACCGCCACCCGGCAGCACCTCGCCGCGCAGGCGGGGTCCCTCGAAGGCGCCGCCCGCGGCGCCGAACAGGACGCGCCGCCCGGCCGGTCCCCTGCCGAAGTCCAGCGGCGGGTCCAGGTCGACCACGATGTCGAACAGGAGCTCCGTCCGGATCTCCCCGACGTCCTTCACACGCGGGTCCGCGAGCATGCGCCATCACCTTTCCCGGTCGCGGAACAGGCGGCGCCGGACGGCGTCGGCCGAGACGCCGGACTGCGCGCACAGCTCCGCGAGGTCGAAGAAGAAGTACTCACCGGCGATCAGATCGTCCTTGAACGCGAACCGGATGAACACCGGCAGCTCGGCGCGGCGCCCGCTGGGCTCGACGCCGAACCGGGTGCCGGTGAGGGTCATCCGGGCCGTCCCCCAGCAGACCAGGGCGTCGCGGTTCGCGGCATGCCCCTGCAAGGCGACGTCGTAGTCCGGGAACGAGGCGAAGAACCGGCGCAGCGCCGCCGCGTTCTCCGCCGGGCCGCGCGCGGTCGTCCCGAAGGCCGGGCTCTCCAGCACCATCTCCGGGTGCAGCAGCGCCATGGCCGCGGGCACGTCGTGGCGGCTCTTGGCGGTGGCCAGCGCCTCCGCCAGCTCGACCATGCGATCGGGGTCCATGCCCGCTCCTCTCCCGCCGACGAGAAAACAATACGATCGATCGTACGTATAGGCAATCTGGCACGATGGACCCGATGAGCGAGGACGACCTCCCGGCCGACGGCCGGCTGCTGCGCGGTGCGCGGACCCGGAAGACCGTCACCCGGCACGCCGTCGACGTCGCCTCCGCCGAGGGGCTCGACGGCCTCAGCCTCGGCCGCCTCGCCACCGACCTGCGGATGAGCAAGAGCGGCATCCAGACCCTGTTCCGGTCCAAGGAGAACCTGCACCTCGCGACCGTCGAGGCGGCCCGCGAGCTGTTCGTCGACGCGGTCGTGCGCCCCGCGCAGTCCGCCCCGCCCGGCGCGGCCCGGCTGCGCGCGCTCGTCGCGAACTGGATCGACTACGCCGAGAAGCCGCTGTTCACCGGCGGATGCTTCTGGGCGGCGAACCTCCCCGACTTCGACAGCAGGCCCGGCCCCGTCCGCGACGCCCTGGCCCGCCAGCACCGGGACTGGCTGGCCCTCCTCGCCGCCGAGTACCGCCGCGCGGCGGCCGCGGGCGAGATCGCGCCGCTCGACGCCGACCTGGCCGCCTTCCAGACCGACGCCGTCCTCACCGCCGCCAACACCGCCCTGCGCCTGGACGAGCCCGGCGCGACCGCCCTGGCCCGCCGCGCGATCGACGGCCTCCTCGCCCCTCCCTGACCCGCCGGACGATCTCCCGGCAGAACTTTCACGATTCGCGGAACGAAGCTGTCCGCATTGTCCGCGAGGCTTGCACCATGACCTCGAACACCAGCGGAACGCGCGCCGTGACGGCCCGTGAAATCCAGATCACCTTCGACTGCGCCGACCCGGCCGCCCTGGCCGCGTTCTGGGCCGAGGCCCTCGGCTACCGGCTCCAGGACCCGCCCGGCGACTTCCGGACCTGGGACGAGGCCCTCGACGCGATGGGCGTGCCGCCCGAGCGCCGCAACGACGCCTCTGCGGTCGTCGACCCGGCGGGCGACGGGCCGCGCCTGTTCTTCCAGCGCGTCCCGGAGTCCAAGCAGGTCAAGAACCGCGTCCACCTCGACGTGCGGGCGGCGCCCGGCCTCACGGGCGACGCGCGGATGGCGGCCCTGGAGACGGAGGCGGGGCGGCTCGTCGCGCACGGCGCCTCCCGCCTCCAGCGGTTCGAGCCCGCTCCCCCGCTCGGCGCCGGCCACATCATCATGGCCGACCCCGAAGGCAACGAGTTCTGCCTCGACTGACCCGCGTCAACCGGGGCGGCGGGGGCGTCCGCGCTAGGCGCCGGGTGCCGTGGCCGGACGGTCCTGCGGCGCCCAGGAGAGCAGGATGCGAAGCGCGTCGTCGGACGGCGTCCCCGGCTCGGCGGTGAGGACCATGAGCCGCTGGCCGCTGCCGTCCGGGCTGTTCCAGGTGTCGCAGTCGAGCGTGAGGTCGCCGACCACGGGGTGCCGGTAGCGCTTCGTGCCGTGGCCCGCGGAGTTGACGCGGTGCTCGGCCCACCAGGTGCGGAAGTCGGCGTCCTGGACGGAGAGCTCCCCGACGAGCCGCGCGAGCTCGGGGTCGTCGGGGTCCTTCGCCGCCTCCATACGCAGGGCCGCGACGGCGTCGCGGGCGTCGTGCCGCCACTCCAGGTGCATGCCGCGGATGCCCGGGTCGGTGAACATCAGGCGGACGTAGTTGCGCTCACCGGCGGGCACCCGGGCGAAGTCGGTGTAGAGGGCGGCGGCCGCGTCGTTCCACGCCAGGACGTCCATCCGCTTGCCGAGCACGACCGCCGGCGTCCCCGGGAGCCGGTCGAGCAGGCGCCGCACCGCCGGCCGCACCCTCTGCACGGCGCGGCGGCGGCGCGGCCGGGCGTCGGTCTTGCCCGCGATCTCGTAGAGGTAGGTCTGCTGGTCCTCGTCCAGGCGCAGCGCGTCGGCGAGGGTCTTGAGCACCCCGGCGGACGCCCGGACACGGCCCTGCTCCAGCCGGGTGTAGTAGTCGACGCTGATCGCGGCGAGCCGCGCGACCTCCTCGCGGCGCAGGCCCGCGACCTTGCGGCGCCCGTCGTCCTCGGGCAGGCCCACGTCGCGCGGCGTGAGCTGGGCCCGGCGCGCCTTGAGGAAGACCCCGAGGTCCCCGGCCTGCGATGAAGCGGTCATACCGTCCATTGTCGGCGGACGGGGGACGCGTTGGGAGGGCAGGATCCTTCCCAGGCAAGAACCCGCCTCTTACGGGCGCCTCATGGGAGCGCCACCGTGGAACCACGCCGCCGGAATCACCGGCGGCGGCCCCACGAAGCACTGGAGCGTCCCATGAAGATCGACGTCGCCTTCGACAGCAACGGCATCACCCTCGCCGGTCACCTCCACCTGCCCGACACCCCTGCCGACCGCCCGTGGCCGGGCGTGGTCGTCGGCCATCCCGGCACCGGCGTGAAGGAGCAGACCGCGGGACTCTACGCGTCCCGGCTCGCCGCCCGGGGCTTCGCGGCCCTCGCCTTCGACGCCGCCTACCAGGGCGAGAGCGGCGGCGAACCCCGCGGTCTCGAGGACCCGGCCCAGCGCGTCGAGGACCTCAAGGCCGCCGTCTCGTTCCTCACCACGCGCCCCGAGATCGACGCCGGACGCATCGGCGCGCTCGGCATCTGCGCCTCCGGCGGCTACGTCCTGCCCGCCACCGCCGGCGACCACCGCGTCCGGGCCGTCGCCACCGTCAGCGCCGTCGACATCGCCCGCCAGTTCCGGCTCGGCGCCGACGGCACCCAGGACCCGGCCGTCTTCCAGGGCATGCTCGACGCCGCGGCCGTCGCCCGCACCACCGCCGCGCGCGGCGAGGACCCGGGCGCGCTGCCCCTGTTCCCCGCCACCGCCGAGGAGGCGCGCCGGCTCGGCGGCGAGCACGGCGCCGAAGGCTTCGACTACTACCGGACCCCACGCGCCGCGCACCCGCGCTCGGCGACGGCCCTCACCTGGTCCAGCGTCGACAGGATCGCCGCCTTCGACGCCTTCGCGCCCGTCCCGCTGATCGGCCCGCGCCCGCTGCTGATGATCGTCGGGACCCGCGCCGTCACGTCCTGGATGAGCGTCGAGGCGTTCCAGAAGGCCACCGGACCCAAGGAGATCCACTGGATCGACGGCGCGAGCCACGTCGACCTCTACGACAGGGAGCGCCACGTCGGGCCGGCGGTGGAGAAGCTCGCCGCGTTCTTCACCGCCGCGCTCGCCGAGCCCCAGGCGCGGGCCGCCTAGCCGGGGGCGTCAGCGGACGACGTCGAACACGTTCTTCTGGATGCCGTTCGCGTACGCCTCGTGCTCGACGAGCTTCAGCTTCTGCGCGTCCTTGTCGGTGCCGCTGAACAGCCGCTTGCCCGCGCCGAGCAGCACCGGGAAGACGAGCAGGTGGTAGCGGTCGATGAGGCCCGCGTCGGAGAGGTCCCGGTTGAGGGTGGCGCTGCCGTGGACGATGATCGGGCCGCCGTCGGTCTCCTTCAGCGCGGCGACCTCGTCCAGCGAGCGCAGGATCGTGGTCTCGCCCCAGTCGGAGACGAGGTCATCGTCGGTGAGGGTGGTGGAGACGACGTACTTCGGCATGACCTTGTAGTCGGCGAACTCCGCCATGCCCGGCCAGACGGGGCTGAACGCCTCGTAGCTGACCCGGCCCATCATCATCGCGGCGGCCTCCTTCTGCTCCCGGCCCTTGAGCTCGTACGCCTCCGGGAGGAACTCGATGTCCTTGAAGGTCCATCCGGAGTTGCGGTACTCCGGCTCGCCGCCGGGACCCTCGACGACGCCGTCGAGCGAGACGAAAGCGGTGCTGATCAGAGTGCGCATCTGGGATCTCCCGAGCCTCTCGTGATGGTTCTCAACGGGCGGACGGGATCACGTCCGCCCTGGGGCCATTCGCCCCACCTTGACAGACCGCCCGCCGGTTCAGAACTCATCGCCGCCGAAGACCACTTCCGGCCGCCCGCACTCCGGTAGGTCGCTACTCGGAGTCCGGCGCCGCGCTCTTCAGGACGTCCAGCGCGTCCGCCTTCACGATGACCGCCTTACCCGGCACACCCCGCACCAGACCACGCACCCGCCTCCGGCACTGAGGAGCGCCGCCGGGTTCAGTGGGAGGGGCGGACGAAGACGCCTCGGCCGCGCACGCCGATCACTTCGCCGGACTCGCGAAGGATGCGGATGGCATCTGAGACGGTGCGGGAGGATATGTCGAATTCCTCGGCGAACTCGCGTGCCGTGGGCAGCTTCGTGCCGGGCTGGTACTTCCCGGTTGCGATTCGCTCGCGGATCACCGCCACGAGCTGATCCCGCAGCGCTTCGATGCCGTCCAGGCTGGCCATAGCGCTACGGTACGGCGCTGATCACAATGGTTCTGTTCGCTTCATTTCGCTTCTGTTCCTATGTCTGCGTAACTCTGCAAGACTTTGACCAGGCAAGGAAGCGCCCCGGCCGGACGTTGCACCGTCAGGCCGGGGCTAGGACCGGACGCCCCAGGAGGCGAACGACCCATGACACCCGATGCTAGGGCGCGGCTTGAGGCGCTCGGGACCGTTCTGCGCGCGCACGGGCTGAGCGCGTGGTTCACGCCGGACGGCCTTCATGTGGAGAACCCGGACGCGGACGGCTGCTGCACCGTCCACCCCTGCCTCGTCCTGACCGTGGAACCCCGCCCAGAGGACGCGGGGCGGCCGTGGTTCTGGACGGGGTGGCGCCATCCGGTCGCGGAGGCGGACCGGGTGGCGGATGCCGTCCTCGCGATCAAGGGCCTGCTGGACGGGGCGCCGGGAGCGGCCCCGTGACCGCGCTCGTGACGGCGGCGATCGCGCTCGCCGCGGCGGTGTCGGCGAGCTGGGCGACCGCGCTCACCGTCGGCCGCCGCCCCAGGTACGTCGGCAGGCACCGCGCGCCGTTCTAGCGCTCGTTGGCGAGGGTCCGGACGGCGTCGGCTATGGCGGGACGGAGTTCGTCCAGGGAGTGGTCGGGGCCGAGGAGCATGCGCCTGATCTGGGGCATCGCCAGGGGCCAGGCGACCAGGCCCAGGGTGAGGAGCATCAGGGTGGCCGGGTCGCCGGAGGCGCTCGCCGCGGCGTCGGCCTTGTCCCGGTAGTGGGCCGTCCGGGCCGCCTCGTCGGGGACGGGGCCGTCGCCGAGTTCGAGCGCCTCCCACAGCAGCAGGCGCAGCGCCCCGGGATGGTCGCGGTGGTAGTCGAACAGCCGCTCGGCATAGGCGCCGAGGTCGCCGCCGTCCGCCGGGACCGCCGCGGCGAGGTCGGTCATGAGGCGTTCGAGGACGGCGGCGAAGAGCCGGTTCTTGTCGCCGAAGTAGTCGTAGATGGCCCGCTTGTTGGCCTCGGCGTTCGCGGCGATGCGGTCGACGCGGGCGCCGGCGACACCGTGCTCGGCGAACTCGGCGGACGCCGCCGCGAGGATGCGCTCCCGGGTCGCGGCTGAGTCGTAGCCCATGGCCCGCATTCTAACGAACCGGTTCGTTTGACGCGGGCCGCGACTGTACTCCAAGATCGAACCAACCAGTTCGTTCGATTGGAGGACCGGATGGTCGCAGTACGCGCGCCGGCGGCACGGCCGGCGCTGTTCACGGCGATGGCGGTGTGCAGCGGCGCCGCCGTCGCCAACGTCTACCTCGCCCAGCCGCTGCTGGACCTGTTCGCTCGCGGGCTCGGCGTCTCACCTGCGGCGGCCGGAACCGTCGTCACCTGCGCACAGTTCGGGTACGCGGGCGGCATCCTGTTCCTGGTGCCGCTCGGTGACGCGCGCCGCCGCAGGCCCCTGCTGGCCGCGATGCTGGGCGTCACCGTCGCGATGCTGCTGGCGGCAGCGGCGGCGCCCGGCCTCGGTGTGCTCGCCGCGGCGACGGCTCTGGCCTGCGGTGCGACGGTCGTGCCGCAGGTGCTGGTTCCGCTGGCCGCCGAACTGGCGCCGCCCGAGAGGCGGGCCGGCGTCGTCGCCAACGTCCAGATCGGCCTGATGACCGGCATCATCGGCGCGCGGGTCGTGGGCGGCGTCATCGGCGAGGCGCTGGGCTGGCGGTCCGTCTACCTTCTGGCGGCCCTCCTGACCGGCCTGGCGGGTCTGGTCACCGTGTGGCTGCTTCCCGCGGAGAGCGAGCGCGGCGGCGCGTCCTACGGACGGCTTCTGGCGTCACTGCCAGGACTGGTGCGGCGAGAGCCCGCACTGCGGCACGCCTGCCTTCTGCACGGCGCCTTGTTCGGCGCCTACACCGCCACCTGGACGACGCTGGTGCTCGTCCTGACGCACGAGCCGTACGGCTACAGCAGCGCGGAGGCCGGGTTGTTCGGCCTGCTCGGATTGTCCGGAACGGTCGGGGCGCCATGGGCGGGCCGGTTCGTCGACCGGCGCGGGCCGACCCCGATCCTGGCGGCGTCGGCCGTGCTGACGCTGGTCGCCGCCGGGGCCTACGCCGCCGGGCGCGCCGTCCTGGCGTGCATGGTGGCGGCCATCCTGCTGGGCAACCTCGCCGTCCAATGGAGTCAGCTCGCCAACCAGGCGCGCATCTTCGCGCGCGTCCCGGACGCGCGCAGCCGCGCCAACACCGTCTACATGGTCGCGGCGTTCCTGAGCGGCGCCGTCTCCGCGGCGCTGGCGAGCGCCGTCTACGGCTCGTACGGATGGGGCGGCGTCTGCACCGTGCAGGCCCTGCTCGCCCTCGCCGGGCTGGCGGTGGTTCCCGCCGTCCGGCGCCACGACTCGAAAGGATCGTCATGACCTTCCCCGCCATGCCCGCAGCCGTCCTGCGCTTCTTCGCGGCCTCGCAGGAGGGCGACGCCGCGGCCTGGGCGTCCGCCTTCGCCGAGGACGGCGCGTTCCATGACCCGGTCGGGCAGCCGCCGATCGTCGGCCGGGACGCGATCCGCGGCTTCATCGCCTCGGTGCTGCCGAGGTTCCGGCCCTTCCTCGGGCTGACCCCGGTGGAGGCCCACACGGTGGGCCGGTCCGTCGCCGTCTCCTGGCGCGGCGCGGCCGTCTCGCTGTCGGGGGCGCCCGTCAACTGGTCGGGCATCAACGTCTACGAACTGGACGGCGACGGCCTCATCCGCGAGGCGCGTGCCTATTTCGACCAGAGGATCTTCCAAGCACAGCTCGGCTGACGCGGAGAGCACCGCGCGCCGTTGCGCTCGTTGAGTTGTGGC
Source organism: Spirillospora sp. NPDC000708 (assembly GCF_040299565.1). NCBI lineage: Bacteria > Bacillati > Actinomycetota > Actinomycetes > Streptosporangiales > Thermomonosporaceae > Spirillospora > Spirillospora sp. NPDC000708. Next base: position 28,315 of record NZ_JBEPCJ010000057.1, on the reverse strand, counting down.
GTGCTGCCCTTCGGGCGGATCGCGTAAGCGCAACACGCCACAGGTCAACGCTCGAAGTGGGCGGCGGTCTCCGCGTCGGCCGGGTAGTAGGACTCGATGGCGACCTCGTCGAGGGTGATGTCCTGCGGGGTGCCGAACGTGGTGATGGTGGAGAAGAGGCGCAGCTCGCGGCCGGAGTGGCGGACGATCATCTGGATGACGACGTCGGAGTCGGCAGGAGGGTCGTCCGGGCCGGGTTCGAGGAGTTCCTCGTAGAGGGCGGCCAGGCCGGGGTCCGGGGCGGCGGCGAGCTGGCGCCGGACCCGGGAGCGGAACACCGCGCGGACGTCGGCCATGTTGACGACGAGGCGGGCGAGCCCGCGCGGGTCCAGGCCGAGCCGCAGCAGGTTGACGGGCGGCCGGAGCAGCTCCGGGTCGACCTCGGCGAGGAACGGCTCGACGGCGGCGTTGGTCATGACGATGTTCCAGCTGCGGTCGAACGCCAGCGCCGGGTACGGCTCGTGCGCGCGGAGCACGCGTTCGACGGCGTTCCGGGCGGCGGACAGCGCGGCGTCGTCGAGCGGCCGTTCGGCGTACCGGGGCGCGAAACCGGCCGCGAGCAGCAGCCGGTTGCGGTCGCGCAGCGGCACGTCGAGCTGGTCGGCGAGCCTCAGCACCATGTCGGCGCTCGGGTTGGAGCGGCCCGTCTCGACGAGGCTGACGTGCCGCGCCGACACGTCGGCCGCGATCGCGAGGTCGAGCTGGCTGAGCCGCCGGCGATGCCGCCACTGCCGCAGGAGCTCCCCGACCGTGTGCACGGTTCCCGAGCGTACTCATCGTGGCGCCGGACGCCATGAAATGGGATTTCATCGACAATCCGCAGCCGCCGCGGAAACACTGCGGCCATGACGAACAAGGACACCGTTCAGCGGGCACTGTCGGAACTGATCGCGACCGGCAGCACCGCCGGGCTCGCGCCGCTGCTCAGCGACGACTTCATCCACCACAGGCCGGACGCGACCTCCTCGACCAAGACCGAATGGCTCGCCAACGTGCAGGCGGCGCTCACCCCGCTCGCCGATATGCAGGTCGAGATCCGGCACCTGCTGGCCGACGGGGACCACGTGGTGCTGCACACGCGGCGCCGGCTGCCGGACGGCGGGCCGGAGATCGCGGTCGTCGACATCTGGCGGGTCGACGGCGGGCTGATCGCCGAGGCGTGGGAGATCATCGAGCCGACCGCCCACGCCGCGGCCAACCTCACCTGGTGGGAGCCCGCCGCCGCCCGGTGACCCGCTGGGCGGGGCCGGCGGTCACAGCTCGAACTCGGCGGGCGGCAGGCCGACGGCGAAGCACGCCTCGCGGACGACGGCCTTCTCCGCGTCGTCGAAGTCGCCGTCGGCGCCGCCGATGACGATGCCGATCTGGATGACGGCGCGGGCCTCGGCGGGCTTCTTCTTCACCTTGCCGATGTCCTGGAGGACCGCGACCTTGCCGAAGTCGAAGTCGGCGGTGAGCTTGGCCACGTAGTCGTTGAAGCGGCGCTGCAGGTCGTCGGCGGGGAAGTTCTGCAGCACCTCGTTGCCCATGATGAGCGACGCGGTGCGCTGCCGCTCGGCCGGGTCCACGTCGCCGTCGGCCGCCGCGACCAGCGCGCACATCGCCATGCTCGCGTCGCGGAACGCTCCGCTCGTCAGTTCGTTCTTCTTGTTGAGCAGCTGCGTCTGCATCGTCTGGGTCGACTCGCGGAGCCTGTTCCAGAGAGCCATCGCTTCCCTTCCCATCGCCGTGCGGACGGTCCGCACCTTCTTCTACAACTGTAGTAATTGAGGGAAGGTTCCCGGGCGCGGAACGAGGGCGGGGCCGCCGTCGGCCCCGCCCTCGGAAAGCGGCGTCTCAGGCCCGCAGGCCGCTCACGTAGTCGGCGAACCGCTCGTCCACCTCTTCGGCGGTCAGGCCGAAGTCCTCCAGCGAGTAGCGGTGCGCGGGCTTCGCGGCGCTCGTGGTGCTCTCGCCGTGCAGGCGCGCCATCGCCGTCCGGGCCTCGCCGGTGAACGGCAGCCCGAAGTGCGCGTAGACGCCCTCGACCGTGCCGATCGGGTCGCGGACGAAGTCGTCGTAGTGCACGTCCGCGAACCGCGCCTGGTCGTGCCGGGCCCGCTCGGCGCGGAACGCCTCCAGGCCGCGGCTCCACAGGTCGAGCTGGTCCCGGCCGATCGTCGCGCCGGTGAAGACGTCCGACCAGCCGGCGGTGGCGTGCGCGGCGAGGCTGCACATGGACGCCATGGCGGTGCGCGGCGTCCGGTGCGTCTGGACGATCAGCGCGTCCGGGTAGACCTCCAGCAGCGCGTCGAGCGCGAACAGGTGGCTCGGGTTCTTCAGCACCCAGCGGCGGCCGGGGTCGTTCATGCCGATGAGCTGGAGGTTGCGGCGGTGCCGGGCGTAGGCGGGCGTCCAGTCCTGCCCGGCGAGCCAGGACGAGTACGTCGGCAGGTGCGCCAGGCACTCGAACGAGATCGACAGCATGTTCTGGCGGAGGAGCTGCCAGCACTCCTCGACGGAGTCCGCCGAGATGTAGTGGACGCCCATGAACTCCGGGTTCTCGACGTGGTGCTTGCGGTACGCGGCGTCGATCGCCTGGTAGAGCGGGTCGTCCGCCCAGGTCTCGCGGGGCGGGCGCGGCTGCGGGATCTCCGCGAGCCACAGGTCGAGGCCCTGGTGGGCGGGGTCGGCGGTGAGCAGCCGGTGCAGCGCCGTCGTGCCGGTGCGGGGCAGGCCGGTGACGAAGATCGGCCGCTCGATCGGCACGTCCGCGTACCCGGGGTGCTTCTTCCAGGCGGCCTCGGAGAACTGCCGGGCGGCGAGGGCGCCGCGCAGCATCGCGCGCTGCGCCTTGTTCCCGGCCGGGGTGAGGCCGGCGTCCTTCGCCAGCGAGTCGAGCAGGACCTCCAGCCCGCCGAGGTAGTCGTCGTCACCGAACTCCGTCATGCCGGTGACCTTGCTCGCGGACGCGTGGAGGTCCTCGACGGTCCCCACGCTGTCGCGGCCTGCGCTCATCGCTGTGCCTTCCTCAACAGGGCGCCTTCCTAGTGGTGCCACTCGCCGGAGTTGACGTCCAGGCATTGCCCGGTGACCGCGCGCGCCAGCGGCGACAGCATGAACACGACGGCGTCGGCGACCTCATCCGGTTCCGGGAGTTTCCGCAGGTCGGTGGTGGCGGCGTTCTCGTCGTACACCTGCTGCGTCGGGACGCCGCGCTTCTCGGCGAGGTGGTTGAAATACCACTGGAGGTTGTCGGCCCAGATGTAGCCGGGCGCGATGGTGTTGACGCGGATGCCGCGCGGCCCGAGCTCGGTGGACAGGTTCTGCGTCATCGCCAGCAGCGCGGCCTTCGCCATCTTGTAGGCGCCGAAGGTGCGCCGCGAGTGCCGCAGCACCGCCGAGTTGATCATCACGACGGAGCCGCCGCGCTCCTCCAGGGCGGGGACGAGCAGCTTCGTCAGGCGCAGCGCGGCGAGCACGTTCGTCTCGAACCCGGCGCGCACCGCGTCGATGTCGACCTTCATCAGGTCCCGCAGCGGCGGCGTCGCGAACGCGTTGTTGACGAGGCCGTCGACCCGTCCGAACGACGCGACGGCGGTCTCGGCGAGCCGTTCGCACGCCGCGGCGTCGTTGATGTCGGTCGGGACGGTGACGGCGCGGCGGCCGAGGTCCTCGACCTCCTTGGCGACCTCGGCGAGCCGGGTCTCGTTGCGCGCGGCGAGGACGACGTCGGCGCCGGCCTTGGCGCACTGGAGCGCGAGGCCGCGGCCGAGCCCGGGGCCGACGCCCGACACGACGACGACCTTGTCCTTGAGCAGTTCGGAACCCATCAGCCGAGCATCCTCCGCGCCACGGCGACCTGGCGGGCCGCGATCCGTTCCTTCCACTCCCCCGGGGTGACGCGCTGGGCCTCGTAGTGCGGCAGGACGCGCGGCAGCTCGTCGAACTTGACGATCTCGGCGGTCGGGCCGTCGGCGGGGGTGAGGTCGCGGGTGAGCCGCTGCCAGCGGAACTGCAGGTAGCCGCGGCTGTGGCCGGTCCGCTCGATCCAGTTGGCGAGGCCGGGGTCGCGCTCGCTGACCACGTAGCGGATCTTGCCGTCCGGGTCCACGCGGGCCTGGTCGCGGGTGAGGCTCGTCTGGTGGTTGATGTAGTCGAGCGAGATGTACCACATGCTGCCGAGCTGGAAGCCCATGTACGGCGCCACGGACGGGTCGGCGGCGGGCGCGGTGATGACCATGACCTCGTCGTCGGCCAGGTCGTAGTGCCCGACGGACGAGAACTGCGTCGCGAGGCCACCGGGCGTCGCGCGCGGTTCGGTCAGCGTGTTGACCGGCAGCTTCAGGTAGTGCCACTCCGGGAACGCCAGGAAGGTCTTGATCCGGGACACCAGCATCTTCCCGGCCACCGCGTACCGCCGCGCCATCTTGGACGACGGGACGGGCTCCGGGGACGTCCCGAGGGTGTCGGCGCGGTGGATGCGGATCTCGCCGGGCCGGTCGTTGTCCCAGTCGGAGAACACCTCGCGGACGATCAGCATCGCCGAGCCGGGCGCGAGCGCGACGTAGTCGTCCCCCTCGCCGTCCTTCGGCGGGCCGAACCGCACCCGGAAGCTCCCGTCCTCGCCGATCGTCAGCTTGCGGTCGTCGAACGCGGTGAGGCTGTCGGGCGACTGCGTCGGCGAGTAGTCGCCGTTCATGATCTGGAAGCTGAGGTCGGCGGTGGTGCCGCGGCGGCCGGTGACGACGTACTCGGCGTCGTCCCTGAGGTAGGCGTGGAAGTACAGCGTGTCCGGGTTGTCCAGGCCCAGCTTGGTGTAGGGGCCGGTGGACGAGGCGAAGTACGGGTGGTCGTGCTGGTAGGCGCCGACCATGTGCAGCGACGCCTTGATGCTGCCGGCGAGGTAGTCCAGGCCCTCGGCGAGGTCCTGGTCCGTCTTGACGAACGGCGCGTTGCGGATGATCTGCTCGGCCTCGACGATCGCGTCGGCGAACGGGCGCGTCGCGGCGTCGGAACGGTCTGTTGCGTCGGTGGCCACCGGGCTCTCCTGGGGACGCGGGATCGGCGCGTGCGCGGGGCGCTGCTCGCGCGCATCGGACCGGACGGTAGAACGCGTTCTATGTGCGGGTCAACGAACGGGTCCCGATCACCGGGAGCCGGGCACCGGCGTGGTGAACTTCAGGCTCGGGACGTCGTCGAGCGACACCATGTACTCGTACGTCCGCTTGTGCCCGGTCCTCTCCACCAGCCAGCGGCCGTCCTCGCCGCGCCGGTAGACGTCGCGGTAGAACGCGGCGCCCCGGATGAGCAGCCGGTGCTCCGGGATGATGATCGTGTCGTCGAGGGACCAGACGCCGGTCGCCCGGTCGCCGTCGATGTCGATCTCCGGGGCGCCCGCGGTGTGCGCGCTGATCTTGTCGTCGCCCAGGTTGCCGCGCATGTACTCGACGATCGCGTCCCGCCCCTCCAGGCGGAGGGTCTTGCGGAGCACGGGGGCGTCGTACTCGGCGACGGCGCCGGGGAGGAACAGCCCGGCGAACTCGTCCCACTGCTTGAGGTCGACGCAGCGCAGGTAGCGGTGCTTGAGCCGGCGGATCTCTTCCAGGGCTTCCAGGTCCATGCGAGACAGCCTGACCGGTCCGCCCGCGCAAGACAAGAACACGTTCTAAAAATCCCCGGACGCGGCGGCCCGCGCCGCGCGCCGGCGGCGCTGCTCCGCCACGTCGGCGACCGGGGCCGAGAGCAGGAGCGTGCGGGTGTACGGGTGCTCGTGGGCCGCGGTGACCTGTGCGGACTCGCCCGTCTCGACGATCCGGCCGCGGTGGATCACCGCGACGCGGTGGCTCATGGAGCGCACCACCGACAGGTCGTGCGAGACGAACAGGTAGGCGACGGCGGTCTCCTCCTGGATCTCCAGCAGCAGGTCGAGGATGGTGCGCCGGGTCGTGAGGTCGAGCGCGGACACGGGCTCGTCGCAGACGATCAGCCGCGGCCGCAGCGCGAGCGCGCGGGCGATGGCGATCCGCTGCCGCTGCCCGCCGGAGAACTCGCGCGGGAGCCGGTGCGCGGCGCCGGCGGGCAGGTGGACGCGGTCGAGCAGCGCGGCGATGCGGGCGCGGGTGCCGCGCGCGTCGCCGCCCTGCGCGATGAGCGGCTCGGCGAGGGTGTCGCCGATCGTCAGCGACGGGTTCAGCGACGTGTACGGGTCCTGGAAGATCACCTGGAGGTCGCGGCTGAGCGCGCGGCGGCGGGCGGCGGTCGCGGTGTCGATGCGCTCCCCGTCGAAGACGACCGTGCCGGACGCGACCGGGACGAGGCCGAGGATCGCCCGGCCGATCGTCGTCTTCCCCGAGCCGGACTCGCCGACGAGGCCGAGCGTCTCGGCGGGCCGGACGTCCAGGTCGACGCCCTTCAGCACCTCGGTGCGGGCGCGCCGCCGCCCGCCCGGGAAGGACACGCGCACGTCGCGCAGCGACAGCAGCGGGCCAGTAGGTGACGCGGTGGTGCTCACGCGGTCTCGCTCCTCGCTTCGACGGGCCGCCAGGGCGGGCGCGGGGGCGCGTCGTCCAGCACGGCGTCCAGCAGCCTGCGGGTGTAGGGGTCGCGCGGGTCCCGCAGGACCCGGTCGGTGGGGCCGGTCTCGACGATCCGCCCGCCGTTCATCACCGCGACGCGGTCGCAGAGGTCGGCGACGACGCCGAGGTCATGGGTGACGAGCAGGACGCCGAGGCCGCGCTCGGCCTGGAGGCGGCGCAGCAGGTCCAGGACGTCGGCCTGGACGCGGACGTCCAGCGCGGTGGTGGGCTCGTCGGCGACGAGCAGCGCCGGGTCGCAGGACATCGCCCCGGCGATGAGCACCCGCTGCGCCATCCCGCCGGAGATCTGGTGCGGGAAGCGGCGCAGCACCCGCTCGGGCTCGGGGATCTCGACCATGCGGAGCAGGTCGAGGGCGCGCTCGGCGGCCTGCCTGCGGGACAGGCCCATGACGTGCCGCATCGGCTCGGTGAGCTGGCTGCCGATGGTGAACGCCGGGTCGAGGTTGCTCATCGGCTCCTGCGGGACGTACGCGACGGTCGTCCCGCGCAGCCTGCGGTGCCGCCGCTCGGACAGCCCGGCGACCTCCTGGCCTGCGACGATCACGCTGCCGCGGGTGACCCGCCCGCCGTCCGGCAGGATCCCGAGCACCGAGAACGCGGTCTGCGTCTTCCCGGACCCGGACTCGCCGACCAGCCCGACGATCTCGCCCGGCCGGACGTCCAGGTCGATGCCGTGGACGACCTCGGCCTCGGAGCCGTCGGGACGCGCGTAGGCGACGGCCAGCCCGCGGATCGACAGCAGATCGGCGCGGTCGTCCCCGGGGACGTCCCCCGCCGGGGCCTCGACCGGAGCCGGGGCTGCGGCGGCACGGCGGCGGCGCCGGGCGGGCGGCGTGCCGGTGCGGTCCTCCAACGCGTCCCGCAGCGCGGTGGCCAGCAGGACCAGGGCGCCGGTCGTCACGCCGAGGGCGAGGCCCGGCCACAGCAGCAGCATCGGGGCGCGCTGGATGTTCTGGAACGCCTCGTTCAGCATCGCGCCCCAGGTCGCGGCGGAGCCGCTGCCGACGCCGAGGAACTCCAGGCCCGCCTGCAGGCCGATGGCCAGCCCCGCGACCAGTGCGATCTGGATGATGACGGGCCCGCGCACCACGATCAGCACGTGCCGGGCGACGATCCGGAGGTCGGACAGCCCGGACACCCGCGCCGCGTCCACGTACGGTTCGCCGCGCACGTCGGCGACGATGCCGCGCACCAGCCGGAAGAACGACGGCGCGACGAGGAACCCGAGGACGACCATCAGGACCCACACGTTCGAGCCGAGGACGGCGCGGGACGCGAGCAGCACCACCATCGCGGGCAGCGCCATCACCAGGTCGGCCGTCCAGCTCGCGGCGGCGTCGAACCCGCCTCCGCGGTACCCCGCGTACAGGCCCGCGGGGACGCCGAGCACCAGCGCGATCGCCACGCTGACGACCGCGCCGCCGAGCGTGCCGCGACCGCCGTACAGCAGGCGGGACAGGATGTCGCGGCCCGCGGAGTCCATCCCGAGCGGGTGCCCGCCGCTCGGCCCGTCGAAGGCGTGGGCGAGCGACGCGGCCTGCGGGCCCTGCGGCGCGAGCAGCGGCGCCAGCACCGCGGCCACCACGAGCAGCGCCAGCAGCAGCAGCGACGCTGCGCCGAGCGGGTTGCGGACCAGCCGGCCGAACGCGCCCCGGCGGCGGACGCCCTCGGTCGCCCCCTCGGTCACGCCCTCGGTCACACCGGTGGTCACTCCCCCGGTCACGCCCTCGGTCATGACCGCCTCGCCTTCGGGTTCAGCCAGCCGATCAGCACGTCGGTGACCAGGTTGATCAGGACGACGCCGACGACGGTGAGCATGACGAGCGCCATGACCACCGGGATGTCGCCGCGCGAGGTGTAGGTGACGGTCATGCCGCCGATGCCGGGCAGCCCGAAGATCTGCTCGACCAGCACCGCGCCGCCGAGCAGCCCGACGAACTGCATGCCGAGCAGCACCAGCGCCGGCGCGGACGCGTTGCGCAGCACGTGCTTGAACACGATCCGCGGCGCGGACAGGCCGCGGGCGCGCAGCGTCCGGACGTAGTCCTGGCGCAGGACGTCGATGACGGCGCCGCGCACCTGCTGCGAGACGCCCGCGACGGACGCGATCGACAGCGACGCCACCGGCAGCGTGATCGTGGACAGCCAGCCGCCGGGCGACTCGGCGAACGGGGTGTAGCCGATCGCGGGGAACCAGTCCAGCTTCACCGCGAACACCAGCACGAGGACGAGCGTCACCAGGAAGCCCGGCAGCGCGTACCCGGCGACGCCGAGCACCTGCACGAACCGGTCGACGGCGCCGCGCCGCACCCCGGCCCACACGCCCAGCAGGAACGACACGACGGCGGTGACGAGCGTGACGCCCACCATCAGGCTGACGGTCACCGGCAGCCGGTTGGCGATCGCCTGCGTGACGTCCTCGCTGGTGAACCAGGACGCGCCGAGGTCGCCGCGGACGGCGTGCGACAGCCAGTCGGCGTACTGGACGGGCACGGGCCGGTCGAGGCCGAGCGCGGCGTTCTTCGCGTCGACCGCCGCCTGGTCCGCGCTCTGCCCGAGCAGCTGCCGCCCGACGTCGTTGTCCGGGATCGACAGCAGCAGGTACGACAGCAGGGAGATGACGAACAGGAGCACCGCTCCCCCGGCCAGCCTCCGCACGACGAACCTCAGCATCGGCCTCCTCCTTCTCCGTCCCCGTCCTCGGCCCCGGCCCCGTCCCCGGCGTGGGCCGCCCCGGCCGCGTCGGCGGCCGGGACCGCGACCGCGTCCGGGGGCGCGAGGAGCCGCATCACGTCGGCGATCGGCTGCTCCATGTCCATCGAGCGGTCCACGAGCCACTGCATCTGGACGCCGTCGGCGACCGCGACGAACAGCGCCGCGAGCCGGTCGGGCGGGACGTCCGAGCGCATCCGCCCCTCGTCCATGCGGGCGCGCAGGAACGCGGCGACCTGGCCGCGGATCAGCGGGTACCGCTCCGCGAAGTGGCCGTGCGCGGGATGCCGCGGGTCGCCGGCCGCCGCCGCCATCGACACGAACAGCTCCACGAGCCCGGGCGTGGACGTCCCCTCCCGGACGATCCGCCGGTAGGTCTCCGGGGTGTGGTCCGGATGCCGGAGGCGGGCCGTCTCGTCGCGCATCCGGAGCACCTGCGCCAAGAGGTCCTCCTTGGACTCGAAGTAGTGCATCAGGCCGGGCAGGCTGAGGCCGCACCGGTCCGCGACCTTGCGCAGGGAGGTCCCCCGGTACCCCTCCGCCGCGAAGACCTCCAGCGCGGCCAGGAGGATCTCCTTGCGCTTGGCCTGGCCCTTCTCGTACGGCCCCCGTCTCGCCATGGCGGTGTCGGCTCGCGCTTGCGCCGCGTCAGGACGCGGGCGCGTAGTCGTAGACCGACGGGACGCCCATGCCCGACTGCGGCACCGCCTTGACGCCGTCCCCGGCGACGAGCAGGTACTTCATCCGGTAGAAGGGCGCGAACCACGCCTGCTCGACCAGGTGCTCGTTCAGCTCCTTGGACGCGGCGGCGGCCGCGGCGTCGTCGCCGGCCTGCACCTGCCCGAGCAGCCGCCGCACGGTCGGGTCGGTGGTGCCGAACATGTTGAACGCCCCGGGCGTCACGAGGTCCTGGTCGGTCAGCCAGTCGACGTCCGACTGCCCGATGTTCATCACCATCGCCGAGTAGGCGCGGTCGCGGTACACCTTCTGCACGGCGCCCGCGGCGTCCATCTGGTCCCAGGCGACCTTGATGCCGACCGCGCCGAGGTCGGTCTGGATCGAGGAGGCCAGCGCGTCGCCCATCGACGGCACGCGCGGCAGCTTCAGCGTGAACCCGCTCCCGTACCCGGCCTGGGCGAGGAGCCGCTTGGCCTTGGCGGGGTCGTGCGGGTAGTAGGCGTCGAGGCTCGGGTCGTAGCCCTTGGTCCCGGGCCCGAACACCTGGTCGGTGACCTCGCCGCGGCCCTGCCGAATCTTGTCCAGCATCGTCTTCCGGTCGAGCGCGTAGTTGATCGCCTGGCGCACCTCGGGCTTCTTCAGCGCCGGGGTGCGGACGCCGTTCCGGTCGAACAGCAGCAGGCCCTGGAAGTCGAAGGCGAACGGGGTCCTGGTCAGCCGCCCGTCGGACGCCACGGCCTGCTGCTGCCCCGCGTCCTGGAGGACCGCGGTGTCGATCTGCCCGGTCTTCAGCCCGTTGACGACCGCGGTCTCGTTGTCGAAGACGCTGATCGTCAGCGTCGTGAACTTCGCCTTCTCGCCCCAGTAGTCGTCGCGGCGGTCGTAGACGTACTTGGTCCCGACCGCGGTCTTGGACTTGTCCAGGACGTAGGGGCCGGTGCCGACCGGGGCGGTCTTCAGGCTCCCGTCCTTGAGCTTGGCGGGGCTGGCCATGAGCCCGGCGGCGTCGCTGAGGTAGAACAGCAGGCCCGGGTCGGGCTCGGACAGCTCCAGCACGGCGTGCGCCGGGTCGACGACCTTGACGTCCTTCACCGACTTCGCGTACTTGGCGCCGCCCCCGCCGCCGTTCTTGAAGTGGTCCAGGTTCGCCTTGACGGCGGCGGCGTCGAAGGCCGTCCCGTCGGTGAACTTCACGCCGGTGCGCAGGGTGAGCGACAGGTGGGTGCGGTCCTTGTCGTAGGACCACTGCGTGGCGAGCATCGGCTTGTACGAGCCGTCGGCGTCCCGCTTGATCAGCGTGTCGTACGTCGCCTGGAAGAAGGGCAGCGCGCTGCCGATGGCGTCGGCCGGGTCCAGACTCTGCGCGTTGGTCAGCGTCGCGACGTCGAGCTCGGCGGCGCCGCCGCTCGCCGAGCCGCCGCCTCCGCAGCCCGTCAGCACCAGCGCGGCCGCGGCGCAGGCCGCCGAGGCCGCGATCCGGGTGGAGTACCTCGTCATGATCTCTCCGTCTGGAGGGCCGGGACCAGCGTCGCCGGCGGACGTCCGGGACGGCGCCGCAGCGGGGACGGCGGTCCGTCGATTGGCGAAAACCGTAATCTGATCGGTTTCTGCGCGTCAATGCTTCCGAGCGAGAAAACCGATCGTTATACGGTTTTGACCCGCCGCCGGCGCGACCGGCGGCCGACACCGGCCGTACTCGTGTCCGTCGAGCGTGCTTTACCCTCTTTGACCTGGGCGTGGGCGCCCGCCGACGCGTCCCGGGCCGTCAGCCGACCGGCCCGGGGAAGGCCATGACCGAGCACAAGATCGGCCCCCGGTGTGCCACAGGGGGCGTGAGGGATGTACGGTCGGCCGTTGAGCGGCTCGCGCAGGGTCCCGCCGGGCCGTCGTGGGGAAAAGAGGGCTGAGCCGTCCGCGCGCTACTCCTGCGCCCCGAGGGGCGCCGCACCGGCCACGACACCGACGTCCGCCGGCCGCGCCGCAAGCGGCCATGGCTGATCGGCGAGCTGGCGATCGTCTTCGTGCTGCTCCAGGTCTACGGCTACATCCGGTCGCTGGCCGACACGCGCTACGGCCCGGCGCTCTCCCATGGCCGGGACGTCCTGAGCATAGAGAAGCACCTCGGCCTCGATCTCGAACTCCGCACCAACCACTGGTTGACGCGGCATCACGATCTGTCCGAGGTCGCCGTCTGGATCTACCAGCACATGCACACCGGCTTCACGATGGGCATCCTGCTGCTGTGCTACCTCGCCGGGCCCGGCGTCTACCGGCCCGCGCGCAACGCCCTCGTCCTGACCAACCTCGCCGGGCTGGTCGTGTTCTTCGTCCTGCCGGTGATGCCGCCCCGGCTGCTGCCGGACGAGGGGTTCGTCGACTCGGTGGCGATGGCCGGCTTCGGGACCGTCCACAGCCCCGGCGGCGTCGAGGCCGACCAGTTCGCCGCCATGCCGTCCCTGCACATGGGATGGGCGGTGTGGGTCGCGGTCGTCATCATGGCGCTGCTGCCGCGCCACCGCGTGCGCTGGATCGCCGTGCTGCACCCGATCGTCACCGCGATCGTCGTCGTGGTGACCGCCAACCACTACGTGCTGGACGTGATCGCGGGCGTGGCGGTGTCCATGGCGGCCCTCTTCGGGACCGGCCTGGTCTGGGCGGGCAACGGGACGACCTACGCGGCCGGCCAGCTGATCAAGCGCAACCGCCCCGCGCCCGTCCCCGACCCCGCACCCGCGGACGTGCCCGACCCCGCGGACGTCGCGGACGTCGTCGGCGTCACGGACGTCGTGGACGCAAAGCCCGGCGAGGCGGACGGCGAGGCCCCCGTCCCCGCCGAACCGGCGGCGAGCGCGGGCGCGCTGGAAGCCGGCCGGCCCGTGGCGGACGCCGGCTAGCCCGTGAGGGACTGGGTGCCGAGGACCGCGAGGAGCGCCAGCCGGTCCGCGTCCTCGGTGCCGGGCTCCGCCGTGTAGATCATGATGCGCAGGTCGGGGCCGCGCACCGTCAGCACGTCGCAGTCCAGCGTGAGCGCCCCCACCCGCGGGTGGTCGATGGTCTTGCGGGACGCCTCGTGCCGGCCGACCGTCCCGGTGTCCCACAGCTCGGCGAACAGCGGGCTCTTGGCGTGCAGCTCCGCGATCAGCCGCTGGAGCCCCAGGTCGGCGTGGTAGCGGCCGGCGGCGTCGCGCAGGTCCCCGGCCAGTGCCGCCAGGAACGCGCGCCGCTCCTCCGGCGTGTACCGGACGCGGTTCTCCGGCCCGAGGAAGTTGCGCCACACGCCGTTCCGCTCGATCCCCCGCCAGCCGGACGTGTCGCCCATCAGCGCCGTGTACATCGGGTTGGCGAGCAGCAGCGTCCACGCCGCGTCGTAGACCGCGACGGGCGTCCCGGACAGCCGGTCCAGCAGCCGCTGGACGCTCGGCGTGATGTACGCGGGCACCGCGTCCGGGCCGGGCGGCACCAGCCCGGCGAGGTGGAACATGTGCTCGCGCTCGTCCGCCGAGAGCCGCAGCGCGCGGGCCAGCGCCTCGACGACCTGCGGCGACGGGTTGGACGCGCGGCCCTGCTCCAGCCGGGTGACGTAGTCGACGGAGATCCCGGCGAGCTGGGCCAGCTCCTCGCGGCGCAGCCCGGCGGTGCGCCGGTGCCCGCCCGCGGGCAGCCCCGCCGCCTCCGGGGGGACCCGGTCGCGCCAGCGGTGCAGCGTCCTGCCGAACTTCCCCGGTGCCATGCCCCCAGTCTGCCCGCTCGCGCCGGGGGCCTGCCTGGTACCGCCGTTCCCAGGAAGACGGGACGACTGGCTGCCCGCCCCGTCCCGCCGCAGGCTGGAGACATGACGACGACACTGATCACCGGAGCGAACAAGGGCCTGGGCCACGAGACCGCACGGCGGCTCATCGCCGCGGGCCACACCGTCTACATCGGCAGCCGCGACGCCGAGCGCGGCCGCCGCGCCGCCGCCGAGCTGGGCGCGCGGGCGGTCGTCCTCGACGTCACCGACGACGCGTCCGTCGAGGCCGCCGCGAAGACCATCGAGGCCGACGGCGGCCTCGACGTGCTGGTCAACAACGCCGGGATCGAGGCCCGGCTGCCCGACAACGGCGTGCCCGGCGCCGCCGACGTCACCGCCGACCAGATGCGGACGGTCTTCGAGACCAACGTGTTCGGCGTGGTCCGCGTCACGCACGCGTTCCTGCCGCTGCTGCGCCGGTCGGAGGCGCCGGTCATCGTGAACGTGTCCAGCGGGCTCGCCTCGCTGGCGGGGGTCGGCGACCCGGCCTCGCCCGCGTACGCCTACCCGGGCGTCGCGTACCCGGCGTCCAAGGCGGCGGTCAACATGGTGACCGTGCAGTTCGCGAAGGCGTTCCCGGAGATGCGGATCAACGCGGTCGAGCCCGGGTTCACCGCGACGGACCTGAACGGCCGCACCGGCACGCAGACCGTCGAGGAGGGCGCCGAGATCATCGTCCGGATGGCGCGGGTCGCCCCGGACGGCCCGACCGGCGGCTACTTCGACGCCGAAGGCCGCCTCCCCTGGTGACCTACCCGGGGGTGTGGACGATCTCGCGCTGCCACTCGCCGCGCGGCTGGACGTGCAGGCGCCAGTAGTGCTCGGCGATGCGGTCGGGGTCGAAGAACGTCCCCGGGGCGACGGGGCCGTCCACGGTCACGCTCGCCGCGTGGACGCCGGACGGCCCGTACTCCTGGTCGAGCAGGGTCACCAGCGTCCGCACCCCGGCCTTGCCGAGCGAGAGGCCGACGTACTCCGGCTTCGGCTCCGGCATGCCGCCGGTGACGATGAACGTGCCGCTCCCGCGCCGCGCCATGTCCGGCGCGACGCGGGCGGCGGCCGTCAGCGCCCCGCCGACGTTGACCGCCCAGGCGTCCAGCTGCGCGCGGGCGGACAGCTCGCCGATCCGGTCCGGGCGGACGAGCGCCGCGTTGTAGACCACGGCGTCCGGGACGCCGAACTCGGCCGACGCCGCGTCCAGCGCGCCGCGCAGCGCCGCCTCGTCGGCGGCGTCGGCGGCCAGCTTGAGGACGGGCTCCTTCGCCTCCTGGATCTCGGCGAGCTTCTCTGGGTTGCGTCCTATGAGGGCGATCGGCATCCCCTCGCGGGCGAACCGCCGCGCGACGGCCGCGCCGATCCCCGGCCCCGCCCCGATGACCACTGCTCCCGGCATGTCGTCTCCCTTCGTCGGCCGCGACGCTAGGGCCTCACACCGGTGTCAAGGTCAAGCGCTAGTCGTCGATCTCGGCGAGGGCGGGCACGGCGCCCGCCTCGGCGCGCTCGCCCCGAGAGCGGACGTACCGCGACAGCCACCAGCTGAACCCGCTGAGCGCGACCAGCCCGACCGGCGCGATCCACACCATCGGGGACCCGGGCTCGCGCAGCGCCTTGCCGAGCCCGGTGTAGACGAGCGTCCCCGGGATGATCCCGGCGAAGGTGCCCGCGATGTAGGGCGCGAACCGGACGCCCGCGACGCCCGCGCCGTAGTTCACCACCCCGAACGGGAACAGCCCGACCATCCGCAGCACGAGCACCGACTCGAACGCGCGGCGCGACAGGTACGCGTCGAGCCGGGCGAGCCGCCCGGACCCGGCATAGCGGGCCACGGCCGGGCGCCCCAGCGCCCTGGCCAGCGCGAACGAGATCGCGGCGCCCGCGGTGGCGCCGACCAGGACCGACCCCACGCCGACGGCGACGCCGAACAGCGCCCCGGCGGACGCGTTCAGCACCGATCCGGGCACCAGCGCCGTGACCGCCAGGGCGTAGCAGACCGCGAACACGAGCGGCCCCCACCAGCCGAGCGAGTCGACCCAGGCGCTGACGTCGCCCCACACCGCGCCCCCGGCGATCGCCACGACCACGCCCACGCCGAGCAGGACCGCGCCCAGGACCAGCAGCTTCACGACGGCGGCCCGCGACACGGGCGGGCCCCCGCTCGGCTCCGGTTCCTGCGCGGTCTCGCCCGCGCCCGGCGGCGGCACGGGCGCGGCGGCGGGATGCGGGCTCATGTGTCTCCTGCCGGTGTGGATGGGTGTCCGTTTCAGGCTACGAGGCGAACCTGAGAGAACACGACCGGCCGCCTCCGCGGCCACCGCCGGACGCGAGATCGCCGTAGGGACCGACAAGCCGGCACATCTTGTCTACCATCCGGACTGCCGGGGATCGCGAGGCGAGGGCGGGTGCGTGGGGCAGTGGCCGACGAGCGGGTGCATCTGGCGAACGCCGACCGGCTCCGCCGGCGCTGCGAGTACGAGGCGGCCGAGGCCGAACTGGCCGCCGCGGCCGAGCAGGCGGACGGGGCGGGCAGGGCGGCGGTCGAGCTGGCCTGGGGGCGGCTGGAGTTCGACCGGGACGACTTCGCCGCCGCGCTGGCCCGGCTCACCGAGGCGGCGGCGCTCGACCCCGGCTCGGAGGACGCGATCGGCTGGCAGGTGGCCGCGCTGGAAGGGCTGTGCCGCTTCGACGAGGCGCGCAGGACCGCCGAGGACGGCTTGGCGCGCTTCCCGCACAGCGCGACGATCGGGGTGGCGCTGGCCCGGCTGCTGAACGTGCTGAAGCACCCCGACGCGGCGCTGGCGCGGCTCGACCACGTCCTGGACCGGTGCCCGGACGACGAGAACGCCCTGGAATGGAAGATCGAGATCCTGGCCGGGCTGGGCCGGTACGCCGAGGCGGAGCGCGTCGCGGAGATCGCCCTGGCCCGCCACCCCGAGTCGCCCGGCATCAGCGAGAGCGTCGGCGACATCTACCGGAAGCAGCATCGCTTCGACGCCGCGCTCGACCGCTACGAGAAGGTCCTGGGCGCCCACCCCGACGACAGGGTGATGCTCTGCGAGCGCGTCAGGGTGCTGCGCCGCGCGGGCCGGTACGACGACGCGCGCTCGGCCGCCGACGAAGCCGCACGGCTCCTCCCCCGGTCGGCGAACGTCCTCGTCCACCGGAGCTACCTCGCCGAGGACGAGGGGCGCCTGACAGACGCGCTGGACGACGCCGACGCGGCACTCCGCCTCCAGGGGAACTGCCCCGACGCGCTGGAGCAGCGCATCGACATCCTCCGCAAGCTCCGCCGCTACGAGGAGGCCGAGGAGGCCGTCGAACGGGCCATCGGCGCGCATCCCCGGTCCGCGAACCTCCTCGCGGCGCTCGCCTGGCACTATCTCCTGCTCCGGCGGTACGAGAAGGCCCTCGCCATGGCGGAACGCGCCCTGGCCCTCCACCCCCGGCACGCGGGGGCTCTGGACGGCCGCGCCACCGCCCTGCGGAGCCTGCGCCGCTTCCCGGACGCGGAGGCCGCCATCGCCGACGCGGTCGCGCTCGTGCCCTTCGCGCCCCGGCTCCGCGACGAATGGGGACTGCTCCTCGACGAGCAGGAGCGCTACGCCGAGGCGCTGGAGCAGTTCGAGAAGGCCCTGGAGGCGGACCCCCTCGATGACTTCGCGCTGAGCTGGCGGGTGACCGAGTTGCGGCGCCTGCGCCGCTACGAGGAGGCGGAGGAGGCGTCCCGGGCCGCGCTCGACAGCGTTCCCTCGGCGGGCAACTTCCTGGAGCGCGGAAGGCTGTACCGGGACCAGGAACGCTATCCGGAGGCGCTGGCGGACTTCCGCCGCGCGCTCGACCTCGATCCCGGCGAGGTCTGGGCGCACGTGTCGATCATCGACTGCCTGCGGCGGTCGGCGCGGTTCGACGAGGCTGAGGAGGCCGCGGAGCAGGCGGTCGCCAGGTTCCCCAACGACCCCGCCCTGCGCCGCGAGTGCGGCTACCTCCACGTCTCCCGCGACATGGACGAGCGGGCGCTCCAGGAGTTCCGCAAAGCGGTCGAACTGGATCCCGTCGACCCGTATTACCAGGTCGACGTCGGCTATGCGCTGCTCTGGCTCAACCGGTACCGCGAGGCGGAGTCGTTCCTGCGCGACGCCTTGCGGAAGAAGCCCGGCAACGCGCAGCTGATCCAGGCGCTCGCCGCCGTCCTGACGGCGCAGGACCGCCATGACGCGGCCTTCGACGAGCTGACCGGAGCGGAGCAGGGCGACGTCGGGATCATCACCGACCTGCGCATCTCCTCGCTCCGGCAGGCGAGGCGGTTCGAGGAGGCGGAGGCGCTCGCGCTCGACGCGGTGGAACGGCGGCCGGACATCGTGCGGCACCACCTCGAACTCGCGCAGGTCCATTCGGACCGGGGGCGCCATGCGGAAGCGGAGAGCGTGCTGCGGGACGCCCTGCACCGCTTCCCCCGGGATCCCGACATCCTGCAAGCGCTGCTCAATCTCCACAGGTGGCTCGGACGCTACGAGGACGCGCTCAGCGAATCGCAGTGCCTGCTGGAGTCCTCGCCCCGGTCCGTCACGGTCCTGTTGCAGCACGCCGACCTCCTCGACGACCTCGACCGGCAGGACGAGGCCGTCCGGACGATCCAGGAAGCGATGCCGCTCCACCCGGGAAAGGCGCGGCTCCGCCAGCACCTGGCCTGGTCGCTCTATGACCGGGGCAAGTACGGCGACGCCCTGGCCGAGTTCGAACAGGCGTCGGCCACGGAACCCACCCGCGCCGCCTGCTACGGACGCGCGGCCGCGCTGTGCAGGCTGGATCGCCACGACGAGGCGATGTCCCTGCTCCGGGCCGAGGCCGCGTTCCGCCCGAACTACGCCCAGACCTGGGTCGAGTTGGCGGACGTGTACGAGGACCTGGGGCGGTACGGCGAGGCGCTCACCGCGGCCGAGCAGGCCATCGGCGTGGACCCGTTCCACGTCGAGGCCCACGAGAAGCGGATCAGGGTCCTGCGCCTCCAGCAGCGGCCGAACGAGGCGGAGGCGGCCGCGAACGAGGCCCTGACGCGCATGCCGGGGAACGCCGCCCTCGTCATCGCGCGGGGCAGGGTCTTCGACGACCGGAACGAGTACGCCGAGGCGCTGGAGGACTTCGACCGCGCGCTGGAGCTGCTCCCCCTCTTCAACGTCGCCGTCATCGCGAGATCGTCCACGCTGCGGTCGCTGCGGCGCTTCTCCGAGGCCGAGCGGACGGTCTCGGCCGCCGCCGAGCGCTACCCCCGCAACGCCTCGCTGCGCATGGAGCTCGGCTGGATCCACCGCGACCAGGGCCGCCCGGCGGAGGCGCGGCGGGTGTTCGAGAGCCTGCGCGACGAGGCGAGGAGCCCCGGCCGGCGGGCCGAGGCGTGCGCCGGCCTGGGCTGGGCGGCGTTCACCAGCGACGACCACGCGGCGGCGGAGCGGCACTTCCGCGCCGCGTGCGAGGCCGGCGCGGGCGCCGGCGACTGGCAGGTGGGGCTGGCCTGGACGCTGGCCGGCCGGCCCGACCGGGCGCGCTGGGACGAGGCCGAGCGGCTCTGCCTGGACCTCCTGCAGAGACGCCCGGGGCACCTGATGGCCCACACGTGCCTGGGCGTCCTCTACTACCGGCGCGAGGAGTACGCGGCCGCCGAACACCATTTGAAGCGGACGATCGAACTCGACCCGTACGACGGCGGCTACGTCGACCTGGCCTCCTTGTACGTCCACCTGGGGCGTTTCGAGGAGGCGGAGGAGATGCTCGACAAGGCCCTGCGGCGGGACGCTTACGACGCGCAGGCGCACATCGAGTACGGCAACCTGTGCCTGCAGTGCGAGTCGGACGAGGCGGAGGCCGACGCGCGGGCCCGGCAGGCCGTCCGGCACTTCCGGCAGGCGCTGACGCTCAGCCCCGCGAGCGGCCCCGCCGCGATCGGGCTGGCGATCGGGCTGGCCCGCTCGCCGGGCGACCTCCTCGCCGCCGAGCGCGTGCTGCGGGACGCGGTGGAGCGCGCCGGGAACGGCCCGTCGCGTCCGAAGCTGCTGCTGGCGCTGGCCCGGCTCCTGGTGGAGCGGGGCGACGCGACGCAGCGTCCCGAGCTGTACCGGGAGGCGGTGACCACGGCGCAGGAGGCCATCGAGCGGGCCTCGGGCGAGGCGGAGGCCTACTTCGTCGCGGGGGTCGCCACGTACAAGACCGCCGCGGCGGGGGCGGAGGTGCGGACCCGCCCGTTCTACCGCCGCCGCGCCGTCCGGTACCTCAAGGAATGCGTCCGGCGCGACGCGGGGCACGTGGAGGGGCGCCGGCTGCTGCTGCTCGCCGAGGAGAGCGCGCGGACCGCCCGCGGCGGGGCCGCGGGCAGCGCGATCCTCATGACCATCGCGACGTCGCTGCTGGCCGCCCTGTGGATCGGGTTCTTCCTGTCGAACCGGATCAGCTCGACGGTCCTCGCCACCCTCACCCCGGTGCTGGTGGGCCTGGTGGCGCTGGGATTCGTGCTGCCGCTGCTGGTCCGCCTCAAGCTCCCCGGCGGCGTGGAGGCGGACCTGTCGGCGAGCCTCCAGCAGGTGTCGTCCGGCCCCACGGGAGACGTGAGCATCGGCCCCGGCCGGTTCGGCGGCCAGGGCGCCGACACCATGAGCATGGCCCCGTTCGTCTCCGGTCCGAGCGGCCAGCTGCCGCGCCTGGAATCGGAGCGCTAACGGGCCTTCACACCGGATCGGCCGGGTTCGCGGGGATAGGCTCCGTCCGTGGACGGAGCCAACGAGATGCGTCAGGTGTTCGAGGGCGCGGGGCTGTCAGCGCCGCCCGTCCCGCCGGACCTGGAGCCCCGCGTGCGGCGGCGGGGCGAGTGGCTGTACGCCACCCGCGGGATCGACCCGATGGCGATGTACATGTTCCGGGACCACGTCACCGAAGCGATGAGCCGCCGCGTCGGCGACTACATGGCCGTGTGCCACGCGGGCCACGGGGTGAACTCGTACTGCGTCAACTACCACCTCGTCTGGGGGCCGGTCGCGATCTTCGCCCAGACCGGCTGGGGCGGCGTCTACATGGACCGGGAGCGCTCGGCGGCCGACGTCCGGGACCTGCTCGCGCAGTGCGGCGACGTCCTCGCCGCGGCCACCGAGGCGCGTCCGGCCCTCGAACGGTCCGGGCGGCGGCTCGTCGTCGCCGAGAGCCGCATCCGGGGGCGCGCGACCTACGGCTGGCTGGACGAGGACGGCCGGTACACCACCGTGGAGGACACGCGGAAGGCGCTGTCCGACGCCGCCGCCCTCCTGCGCTCGCCGGCCTAGCGGTCCTTGCGGGCGACGGCCGTCCAGCCCGCGCCGGTGACGTACTCGCCGCCGACCGGGCGCCACTCGTGCAGCGGGACGACGCCGGGCTCCAGGATCGTCAGGCCGTCCAGCAGCCCCGCCACCTGGTCGCGCGTCCGGGCGATCAGGGCCGCGTTCGCCGACTGCGAGCGGTAGGTCGCCCCGACGTTCACGTTGCGCCGCTCCTCCACCGCCGCGTGCGACAGGATCACGTGGCTGCCGGGCGGCACCGCCTCGGCGAACCGCCGGACGATCCCGGCCGGATCCCGCTCGTCCGGGACGAAGTGCAGGACCGCGACGAACAGCACGCACACCGGCCGCCCGAAGTCGATCAGCGCGCGCACCTGCGGATCGCCCAGCACCGCCTCGGGATCCCGCAGGTCGGCCTGGACGACGGCGGTCCGGTCGTCGGCGTCGACCAGCGCCCGCGCGTGCACCGCCACCAGCGGATCGTTGTCGACGTAGGCGACCCGCGCGCCGGGCCGCACCGCGCGGGCGACCTCGTGCACGTTGCCCTGCGTCGGCAGCCCGGTGCCGAGATCGAGGAACTGGTCGATCCCGGCCTCGGCGACGAACCGCACCGCCCGCTGCAGGAACGCCCGGTTCGCCCGCGCGACGCCCTCGACCGTGGGCAGCGCCCGGACGACCTCCTGCGCGGCGACGCGGTCGCACTCGTAGTTGTCCTTGCCCCCGAGGAAGTAGTCGTACATGCGCGCCACGCTCGGCGTGGTCATGTCCACCCCGGCCGCCGGCGGGACCTTCGCGGAGCCCTCCATCGCGCACCCCTTTCCAGCCGAATTCTCGGCGATCACCGCCATTCTCCGGCATTTCGCTCTAAAGGCCCCCATTCCGTCCGGGGCGGCCGGCGGCCCGGCCGCCCCGGAGCGGACTCCCGTCAGTGGTAGGCGTGCTCGGCCGCCGGGAAGGCGCCGCTCACGACCTCCTCCGCGAAGGTACGGGCCGCCTCGTCCAGCGTGTCGCGGAGACCCGAGTACTTCTTGACGAACCGGGGCAGCCGTCCCGGCGTGAGGCCCATCGCGTCCGTCCAGACGAGGACCTGCGCGTCGCAGTTCGGGCCCGCGCCGATGCCGACGGTGGGGATGTCCAGCGCGGCGGTGATCTCGGTCGCGACCTCCTCCGGCACCGCTTCGAGCACGACCGCGAAGGCGCCCGCGTCCTGCACGGCGCGGGCGTCCCGGACGAGCCGCCGCGCCGCCGCCTCGCCGCGGCCCTGCACCCGGTACCCGCCGAACGCGTTCACCGACTGCGGCGTCAGCCCGAGGTGGCCCATGATCGGGATCCCGGCCGACACCATGATGTCGATCTGGCGGGCGCTGCGCTCCCCGCCCTCCAGCTTGACCGCGCCGACCCCGGTCTCCTTGACCAGCCGGGTCGCGCTGCGGAGGGCCTGCTCCGGGCCCGCCTGGTAGGTGCCGAACGGCAGGTCGCCGACGATCAGCGCCCGCTCGGTGCCGCGGACGACGGCCGCGGACAGGACGAGGATCTCCTCCAGCGTGACCGGCACGGTCGAGTCGTAGCCGAGGTGGCACGCGCCCATCGTGTCGCCGACCAGGATCACCGGGATCCCGGCCTGGTCGAAGACGGACGCGGTCATCGCGTCGTAGGCGGTGAGCATCGGCCACTTCTCACCGCTCTCCTTCGCGGCGGCGATGTCCCGCACGGTGATCCGGCGGGAGAACTCACCCCCGTACAGGGACGTGCGGCGCTCTGCGGGCTCCTGCTTTCGGGCATGCGAAATACGCGTCATGACGACGGCTCCCGTTGCTCATCTCGAAGCGCCCTGACGGCGTCTCCGGACTCGCGCCCATCCTGACACGCCCCCGCCCACGGATCGAGCCCCGCCCGCCGACTCCGTTGAGTCGCGACATGTCACCCTCATGCCGACGCGCCGCGACGCGCGGATGTGGATGTGGATGTTCCAGCTGGCTGGGTACGCCGTGCGTAAGGACGCGATATGCGTACGGAGGACAGCATCATGCCTATGACGACCAGGACCGGCCGGGTCAAGAAGGGCGAGCTGCCCAGCACCATCCAGCGTTCGGACGCCAAGGCGCAGCGCACGTTCGCGGAGGCGCACGACTCGGCCGCCAAGGAGTACGGGAGCGTGCAGCGGGCCTACCGCGTCGCCTACTCCGCGCTCAAGCACACGCACGAGAAGATCGGCGACCACTGGGCGCCGAAGCCCCGGGGCGCGAAGGGCCCGTCCGACCGGCAGGCGGCGGGCGGCGTCAGGACCTCCCGGAAGACCGCGGGCGGGGTGGACGCCAACGCGTCGAAGAAGCACCTGTACGACGTCGCCAAGCGGCTGGACGTCTCGGGACGCTCCACGATGAGCAAGAAGCAGCTCGTCAAGGCCATCGAGAAGGCCAACACCCGCAAGACCGCCAAGGCGCGGTCCTGACGTCGGAATGCGGCGTGTCGCCCTTGTCCCGCGCCGGATAAGGGCGACACGCCACGACTCGGCGGGCTAGTCGGTGCCGGACTCCATGGCGGCGGCGTCGAGGAGCTCCTCGCCGGTGGTCGTCTCGCCGCGCGAGGCGATCGCCTGGGCGCCGCCGGCGGACATCGCGCCGATCAGCCCCGTCGAGGCGGCCTGCGCGGCGCCGATCAGCGCCGGGTGGGCGTCCCCGACCATGCCGAGCCCCGCGTACTGCTCCAGGCGGGCGCGGGAGTCGGCGATGTCGAGGTTGCGCATGGTGAGCTGGCCGATGCGGTCGACGGGCCCGAACGCGGAGTCCTCGGTGCGCTCCATGGACAGCTTGTCCGGGTGGTAGCTGAACGACGGGCCGGACGTGTCGAGGATCGAGTAGTCCTCGCCGCGCCGCAGCCGCAGCGTCACCTCGCCGGTGACGGCGGTGCCGACCCAGCGCTGCAGCGACTCGCGGAGCATCAGGGCCTGCGGGTCCAGCCAGCGGCCCTCGTACATCAGCCGGCCGAGGCGGCGGCCCTCGCTCTGGTACGTGGCGAGGGTGTCCTCGTTGTGGATGGCGTTGACGAGCCGCTCGTACGCGGCGTGCAGCAGCGCCATGCCGGGCGCCTCGTAGATGCCGCGGCTCTTGGCCTCGATGACCCGGTTCTCGATCTGGTCGGACATGCCCATGCCGTGCCGGCCGCCGATGGCGTTGGCCTCCAGCACCAGGTCGACGGCGGTGGTGAACTCCTTGCCGTTGATCGTCACGGGGCGGCCCTGCTCGAAGCCGACGGTGACGTCCTCGGTGAGGATCTCGACCTCGGGGTCCCAGAACCGGACGCCCATGATCGGGTCGACGATCTCGATGCCCGCGTCGAGGTGCTCCAGGGCCTTGGCCTCGTGGGTCGCGCCCCAGATGTTGGCGTCGGTGGAGTACGCCTTCTCGGTGCTGTCGCGGTAGGGCAGGCCGCGTTCGAGCAGCCACTGCGACATCTCCGTCCGGCCGCCGAGCTCGCCGACGAAGTCGGCGTCCAGCCACGGCTTGTAGATGCGCAGGGACGGGTTGGCGAGCAGGCCGTAGCGGTAGAACCGCTCGATGTCGTTGCCCTTGTAGGTGGAGCCGTCGCCCCAGATCTGCACGTCGTCCTCGAGCATCGCGCGGACCAGCAGGGTGCCGGTGACGGCGCGGCCGAGGGGGGTGGTGTTGAAGTAGGCGCGGCCGGCCGAGCGGATGTGGAACGCTCCGCACGCCAGCGCCGCGAGCCCCTCCTCCACCAGGGCCTCCCGGCAGTCGACCAGCCGGGCGACCTCCGCCCCGTAGGCGGTGGCGCGGCCCGGCACCGAGGCGATCTCGGGCTCGTCGTACTGGCCGATGTCGGCGGTATAGGTGCAGGGCACGGCGCCCTTCTCGCGCATCCACGCGACCGCTACCGAGGTGTCGAGGCCGCCGGAGAAGGCGATCCCGACGCGCTGGCCGACAGGCAGAGAGGTGAGCACCTTGGACATGAGTAGAAGTATGCACGCCAATGCATGATCATGCAACACGGCGGATGGTGATCCAGCGCACTGCGGCACGGGCAAGGCCGCCCGCCCCGGGGGACGGACGGCCTTCACGGCGGTCTTGACGATGGTCCGGACGGCCTGGACGACGCCCTGGACGACGGGCGTTTTCCGAGGTGCGGGACGTCAGCCGGTGACGGTGGCCAGGTACGCCTCGGTCTTCGCGGGGTCGAGCAGCCAGTTCGAGAAATCGCTCGGGTTGGCGTAGCCGTAGGCGAACCGGTACGCGACCGCCTCGTTCTGCGCCGCGATCGCCAGCACCTTCTGGACGTGCTCCGGCAGCGGCCCCAGCATCATGTTGGTGTAGGCGGTCGGGTGCTTGGCGTACTCCCAGTAGGCGTCGAACGTCCGCTGCATCCACGCCGCGTCGAACGGGCGGTCGGCGTTGCGCAGGATCTCCTGGAAGTAGATCTCGGCGCAGCGCGCGGCATTGTTGGCGCCCTGGCCCGTCACGGGATCGTTCGCCACCACGACGTCGCCCATCCCGAGGACGAGCGCGGAGTCCGACAGCCGCCCCACCGGGCGCCGCACGACCGGCGCGTACCCTCCGTACAGCGTGCAGCGGGCGTCGGTGGGCTCGGCGTTGACGGTCCGCTCGTACTCCCACGGCGCGTACTGCCGCATCAGTTCGAGCGTGCGGGCGAGGTGCCCGGCGGGGTCCGGACGGTCGTCCCACAC
This sequence comes from Spirillospora sp. NPDC000708, assembly GCF_040299565.1. Classification (NCBI taxonomy): domain Bacteria; kingdom Bacillati; phylum Actinomycetota; class Actinomycetes; order Streptosporangiales; family Thermomonosporaceae; genus Spirillospora; species Spirillospora sp. NPDC000708. The sequence goes on along the minus strand of NZ_JBEPCJ010000057.1, from coordinate 2,527 downwards.
GTCGAACGGGCCGCCGGGGACCGCCTCCCAGAGCAGGATGTCGCAGGGCCCGGTGTTGGTGTAGCCGGGCATGAAGAACAGCTCCCCGACCCCGGGCGTCGCGGTGATCCGCACGTGCGGCTCGGGGTGGTCCGGCCACGGCGTCATCCCGTGCAGGTAGATGCACGACAGCTTGCGCTGCGGACGGTCGTACGGCGACCGGCTCGCGTCGCGGTCGAACAGGTCCACCAGCTCGCCCTTGCCCGCCGCGATGAGGGTCAGGTCGTACAGGGCGGAGAGCCCTTCCAGGTCGGACGTCATCACGCTGTGGTAGACGACGTTGCCGCCGCGTTCCTCGAACAGCTCCAGCCAGCCCGCCATCTTGACCCGCTGGTCCACCGACTGCGCGTAGTCGTCCCAGCGGCCGAGGGTCTGGAACGCGCGGGTGCCGGGCGGCGCCGCCACCGTGACCCGCTGCGCGACGATCTTCGGCGCCCGGTCCTCCCACAGGTTCAGCCCGTGCTCGCGCTCGATCCGCAGCTGCGGCCAGAACACGCACTGCGTCGACATGATCCGGCCGGTGCGGATCTCGTCCGGCGTCCGCGCCGACATCACGGTGACCTCGTAGCCCGCCGACTGGAGGCTCAGGGCCAGCTGCAGGCCGGCCTGCCCCGCTCCGACGATCAAGATCCTTCGCAACGCTTCCTCCTTGTGCGGGGCGTCATGGATGCGGGGCGGCCCGGCACGCCCTGCCCGGAGGCGCCGGCGCGGCCGGGGCCGGGGTCAGCGGGCCGCGGCGGTCCCGCGTCCCGCGGTCCGGTCGAGGGTGTGGCCGAGCGCCGCCGTCAGCGTCCCGACGACCGAGCCGCGGTCGCGGGCGTCGCAGGCGACGACCGGGACGCCCGGGTCCAGCCGGAGCGCCTCGGCGACCTGCTCCAGCGAGTGCGTCCGCCGCCCGTCGAACAGGTTCACCGCCACGATGAACGGCACATCGGAGTCGTTCTCGAAGTAGTTGACGGCCGGGAACGACACGTCCAGCCGGCGCGTGTCCACCAGGACCAGCGCGCCGCTCGCGCCGCGGCACAGGTCGTCCCACATCGGCCAGAACCGCGGCTGGCCCGGCGTCCCGAACAGGTACAGCACCAGGTCGGAGGCCAGGGTGACGCGGCCGAAGTCCATCGCGACCGTCGTGGTCGTCTTGCCGCCCGCGTCGGCGAGCGGGTCCACGGTCCGGGCCGCCTGCGTCATCCACGCCTCGGTGTTCACCGCCGGGATCTCCGAGATCGCCTCCACCAGCGTGGTCTTGCCGACGCCGAACCCGCCCGCGACGACGATCTTGACCGAGGTGCGGGGCGCCGCCGGACGCGCGCCCGGAGACCGGCGCCCGTCCTCCGGCCCCTGCCCCGGGTCAGGCGAGCTCGCGTAGACCATCGATCACTCTCTCCAGGACGTGCGGGTCGTACGGCGAGGCGCCCTCGGCGGCGATCACGATCCGGTCGCCCGCGGCCAGGTCGGCGAGCAGGACGCGGGTGACCCCGAGCGACACCCCGCAGTGCGCGGACAGTTCGGCGACCGACTCGGCGGCGGTGTGCGCGCGCTCGTACAGCGCCCGCGCCTCGGGCAGCAGCCGCTCGGCGAACGCCGCGTCGTAGCCCGCGCCGGACACCACGGTGTGCACGAACAGGTGCCGCCTGCCCCGGGTCCGCCCGCCGGTCAGCACGTACGGCCGCACCCACGGATTGGCCGTCATGTCCCTCCTCCCCGCAGGCCCGGACGGACCGGGCCCACCGGACGCACCGGCCGGGGCGCGGCGCCCGCGGCGCCGGTCACGGCATCGCCTGTTCGGTCATGCGGCGCAGATCGTCGCGCATCTGCGGGGTCAGCACGTGCCCGGCGCCGTGCACGAACTTCGTCATCTCGTGGGCGACCGCGCCGAGGTTCGCGCCCTCGCCGACCAGCACGACCAGCCCGGCGAGCTGCCCGATCCCCATGAACAACAGGTGCCCGGACGCGAACTTCAGCATCACCTGGTCGCAGCCGCCGGCGCCGACGTGCTTGGCGATGTTGTTGCCCAGGCTGATCATCCCGCTGGTCAGCGCGGCCATCGGGTCGACGAACTCCGACGGCATCGGGCCCGACTCGACGAGCGCCAGCCCGTCCGACGAGACGATCAGCGCGAACGTCACGCCGGGGGTGGACGAGGCGAACTGCCGCAGCAGCCACCCGAAGTCCTGGGGGCCGCTGGGGCCCGTGGAGGCGATGCTCACTGCCGTCCTTCCTCCAGGTCGTGCGCGGCTTTCGGAGCCTCATCAGGGGCGTCGGCCGCCTCGCCCGGCGCGGCGCCGCCGGGCGCGGACTCATCGGCCGGCGCGGCCGCGTCGTCCGGCGCGGCCGCCTCGGCGGGCGCGTCGGGCGCGTCGGGCAGGCGCGTGCCCGCGGTGAAGGCGGCCAGGTCGTCGGCGAAGGACGACCCGGGCGCGGCGTCCGCGGCGGGCGCGTCCGCGGGCGGCGGGTCCGGCGGCGGCGACGCGACGGGGCGCAGGCTCGC